>SAAL01000097.1 GCA_009929445.1 Bacteroidia bacterium | reverse complement strand
TTGGAGAAAAGATATTCGACAGACTTCTTATTACTGCCGTTTCTTATGCTCCAGATTTTAAATCTAAAATTTACAATAGGACACTTTGCGGATAATCATTTTAATTTATTATCTTTGTCGATATTTACAGGCTATACCATGAAAAATAAGATATTCAGATATTTGAGCTATTTCAATATAGCCGGCGAAAGGGAGGATTTTGAAACGATTCATTCCGAAGTCGAAAAAGGAGTTGTTTTTAAGGGCACAAACCTTTGGGTACTGATATGTGCTATATTAGTGGCTTCAGTGGGGCTCAACATGAATTCCACGGCGGTGATAATTGGTGCCATGCTTATTTCGCCACTCATGGGTCCTATCAACGGAATGGGCTACAGTCTGGCAACGTATGATTTTTTGCTTTTCCGTAAAGCCATTAAAAATTTTACATTTGCAGTGGTTGTCAGCCTCATCACTTCGGCCTTTTATTTTTTCATTTCGCCGGTAAATACTGCCCATTCCGAATTGCTTGCACGCACTTCTCCTACCATTTACGATGTTTTTATTGCCCTTTTTGGCGGTGTGGCCGGTATGCTGGCATTGAGCAGCAAACTGAAGGGCAATGTAATTCCGGGCGTAGCCATAGCCACAGCGCTAATGCCTCCTATTTGTACTGCCGGTTACGGACTCGCCACTTTTCAGTTCAGTTTCTTTTTCGGTGCACTTTATTTATTCACCATCAATACGGTTTTCATTGCTGTAGCTGCACTTTTCGTGTCGCAGGTACTCAAATTCCCTATCCGAACCATTGTGGATAAAGAAAGAGCCCGGCGGGTAAATCATTACATTACTTTCATACTGCTTGTTACAGCTATTCCAAGTGTTTATTTCGGTTATAAACTCGTTCAAAATGAAGATTTTGCTGATAAAGCCAGGAATCTCATCGCAACTGTTTCTGTACAGGAAAACAGTTATCTTTTTGATAGTAACATCAATCCTTCGAACAAGTCCATACGCCTGATCTATTCGGGATACGGTGTTTCGAACCAAACCAAAACCGATATTAAAAAAACGGCACTGGAATTAAAACTGGACACGGCTAAAATAGAAATTCTGAGCGGTACAGATCAAAGCCAACTGCATTCGGAAACCCAAAGAAGACTAACAGAAGTAGAAACACTCAATAATCAGCTGGCTTCTACCGGATTCTCGCTCCGGCAAACTCAAAACAGACTGGATAGCCTGGAAAATATACAAAATAAGGGAAAAGAAATTCTGGCTGAAGTAAGGGAATTTTATCCGCAAATCACTAAATGCTCATACTCAGTTACATACATTCATCCGGATACGGTGAAAACTCCGATTGTAATTTTCAATGTAAATCGTAATCTGAGTCCATCCGACCGCGATAAGGTGACAAACTGGACAAAATCACGGGTAAAAAATATGAATGCAAAAGTTTATTTTGATTAGATAATATTTTTGAAAAATTCGCCGTCTGATATTTCCGGCAAATAAACTGATGAATGAATTCGGCTCATCGGGTGAAGGCTGAAATCAGAAAACCGATATGAATTTACAAATTTCGTATCGGTTTTTTCAGTATAAAAAAATCAAAACAGAACTATTCAAAAAGGAATTCAGGATCTCTCGGTTTTGTAGCTTCGTTTTTCTCAAAAAAGAATTTTTTTTCTCCAAATGCCGGCTCAAGTTCGTCAAACCAGGTAGCTTTTGGATCGTACGCGGCAAAAAACGGTACATCCACCCATTCGGGTTTCCGGCCCTGTAAAAACCGCAACACAAAGGCTTTTTCGCCCATCACTTCTTGCACGCCGAGCACCTGCACTTTACCGGGAGAGCAACTCATGCTCGGACCACGAACCGTGCGGCAAAGTCCGCTTACCTGCCTGTATGCTTTGCGGAAAATATCCCAGCATTTCTCCAGTGGAAGTTCGAAATATCGTTTCGAACCGGTATCTCTGGCTATGAACATGTAGTAAGGAATGCAGCTTAAGTCCACCTGCTTGCGCCACATTTCTGCCCACAGTTCCGGCTTGTCGTTGATGTGCCTGAGCAGCGGCGACTGAGTTCTGATCTGAGCACCGGTGCTGCGGATACGCGAAATGGCTTTTCTGACTGCATCGGTCGAAAGTTCTACGGGATGATTGAAATGAGCTTGAATGGAAAGATTTTTTCCCGATTGAATAATTTTTTCAAACAATCGGATGATATCATCGCTGTCATCATCTTTCAGAAAGCGATAAGGCCAATACGAAAGCGACTTTGTGCCGATTCGGATGGAGCGGATATGATCAAATTCGGGCTCAAGAAGCGGCTCGATATATCCTGCAAGTAACCGTGAACTCATCGTCATCGGGTCGCCGCCGGTGAAAAGCAGGTCGGTCACTTTTTTGTTTTTAATCAGGTATTGCTTCAGAAGTTCTGCTTCTTTCATTGCAAACCTGAATCCGCTCATGCCCGAAAACTGCGGCCAGCGAAAACAAAACGAACAATACGCGTGGCAGGTCTGACCCTGACTCGGAAAAAACAAAACGGTTTCGGGATATTTATGCTGGATGCCTTTGAGTTTGATGCTGTTCATTTCGGGCACGTTATGTTCCTGTCCCGCGGGATTTGGATTCAGTTCCATCCGTATTTTGTGTATTTTTCTGTCCAGTAAAGCCTTATCAGTATTTTCATCCAGTAGTTTTTTTACCGTCTGGTAGTGTCTTGTTTCAAGCATCTCGCGCCTCGGGAATGTGAGGGTAAACATCGGATCGGTTTCAATTTGTGTCCAGTCAATCAGCTCGTTTACCACGTAACTGTTTGTTTTGAAGGGCAATACGCGTCCAACTACCTCTATGGCTTCAATCATCTCATCCGACAGGCCGGATATTTGAGGTATTAATTTATAGTTGCTGAGCGTGTAGGTTTTTAATGAATTTTGCATGGGGAAAGATTTATGTACATTAAGTTTTCAAAATTGATAAAAAAATGGATTGAAAAAACTTCTGTTCCACTTGAATAAAAAAAATCGGATAAGTGGTTGAAAAACAGTATTTTGTGCTGAGCGTTCGATGAAAAAAAAGACCAAATGTTGATTTTTTTTATAATCTGTTGATTTACAAATATATAAAAAAATGAAAGGTAAAATGAATGCATTAACAGTTTTTTCATTAAAATAACATAGCTAATCCGTCAGGGGTTTCAATTTTTTCGGGATGTTTTTTTACAGGTTATAAGAAAATGATTTGCCATGCAATTAATGACAAAATGTCAAAAAAATCCCTGAAAATATCCGTATTTTAACAAAATCATGTATCTTTGTCAAATAAAATACATCCAATATGCATAAAATTCTCGTGATCAATCCGGGCTCTACTTCCACCAAAGTGGCTGTCTACGAAGACGATAAGCAGACTGAACTTTTTTCGGTGCGTCATTCTGTCGAAAAACTGATGGAATTTCCTCATGTGATCGATCAGTTTGACTTCAGGTATGAGTTGATAATGAATTCGTTGAGAGAAAAGGGATTAGCGCTCGATTTTTCTATAATCATGGGTCGTGGTGGTATGCTGCCTCCGGTACAGTCGGGAGTGTATGAAGTGAATGAGCGGATGCTCGCAGCGCTTCGCAAAGCCGAACGTGGCGAACATGCGAGTAATCTGGGTGCATTTCTGGCAGATAAAATTGCCCGTCAGATTCCGGGATGCAAGGCCTACATTGCCGATCCGGTGGCGGTAGATGAACTGGATGATGTAGCTCGTGTAAGCGGACTTCCCGAAATACCCCGACAGTCCATTTTCCACGCACTTAATCATAAAGCAGCCGGAAGATACCATGCTGCCAAGGTGGGTAAAAAATACGAAGAACTCAACCTGGTCATTGCACATCTGGGCGGAGGTGTTACCGTAGCTGCTCACCGGCAGGGCAGGGTAGTGGATGTGAACCAGGGACTGGATGGTTACGGACCCATTTCACCTGAACGTGCAGGTACTCTGGATAATGGCCGGTTGGTCAGATTGTGTTTCTCGGGCAAATACACCGAAAACGAATTGCTCCGAAAACTCGCCGGGAAAGGCGGACTCATAGCTCACGTAGGCTCCAACGATGTGCAGGAGCTGGTGAAAAAAGCAGAAGGAGGTGACACTCACGTTGCCTCAATGCTGCACGCCATGTCATACACCATCGGAAAAGAAATAGGAGCCATGCTCGCAGTGCTCAAAGGAAAGGCAGACGGCGTCATTCTGACGGGTGGAGTGGCTTTTAATGATTACGTAGTGCGTGATATTAAAGAAATGATTGAACCTTATGCTGCTGTATTTGTGTATCCGGGTGAAGACGAAATGACTGCTCTGGCGGCCAACGGGCTCCGGGTAATCAACGGCGAAAAAGCAAAGATATTCTGATTACACCTGAAAAGGGGAAAACTCGCCGGATAGAAACCTAATGGCAGTTGAAAGCTAACTCAACGGCTTTTTTTCTACAAACTTTTCATTCCACAGTGCCCATATCAGGAATATAAGGCCATAAAACGCATATTTCAGAATGTGTTCTTGCCAGAGTTCAAACTGGTCCGGATATTTGTCAATAATAATGGTGATGATGGTGATGCGAAATATATTGAAAAGATATACCAAAACAATGCCAACAGGTATGTACCAAAGCTTGTGCAGCCACGGACCGCGATAGAAGGCTATGATGCAGAAGAAAATATAAGCCTGCTTGATGCCCGTACAACTCCACACAATCCAGACTGCATTTTTACTGATATTATGCCGGATTACGTTATTAGAATTAAGTGTAATATCATATCCGATCCAATCGAGCAACGAGTGGGTAATTACTGCAATGTGCCGGGCCATGTAGTTGAAAGGCTGTGAAATGTTCCAACCAAAAAAGGTAACCTGCTCATTGCTTTCGTCGCCGATCACAAAGAATTTCCAGAAGAAGTGCGACACAACCAGAATGATCATGAAATAAATCACGCTGCTGAATGGCCGGAGTTTTTCGGGTAGTAGATTTTTCATCAGTTTTTAGGTTTTTAATTAAAAAAGTTGTCATGAAAGAAACTGGCTTTTCAAATTGACTGTTTTTATGAAAATTATGCCAGCAAATTGCTCACCCTGGCATAAGGAGTTTCGTTCAAATCACAAAAATCACCTTTCAGGTATTTGAAATATCCGGTCATGGCAATCATCGCTGCATTATCGGTCGTAAAACTGAATGGCGGTATGTACACTTGCCAGCCATACATAGCTGCATAGTCGTGAAATGCCTGCCTCAAAGCCGAATTGGCCGAAACTCCTCCGGCTACTGCCACTTGTTTTATTCCCAGGTCCTGCGAGGCTTTCAGCAGTTTATGCATCAAAATGTCAATCACAGTAGCCTGAAGACTTGCACACAAATCATTCATATTCTCGGTCACAAAATCTGGATTTTCTTTCAGTTTGTCTCTCAGCAGATACAGGAACGAAGTCTTCAGCCCGCTGAAACTGTAATCGTATCCGTTTATCTGAGGTTTGTTCAGTTTGAAAGCTTTCGGATTCCCCTCCTTTGCCAGCCTGTCCACATGCGGGCCGCCCGGGTAGGGAAGTCCCATCACCTTGGCACATTTGTCAAAAGCCTCACCGGCAGCATCATCAATGGTTTGCCCGATGACCTCCATATCCGGGTAATCGCGCACGAGCACAATCTGCGAATTGCCGCCCGATACAAGCAGACAAAGAAACGGAAATTGGGGGAATTCCTCATTTTCAGCACCCAGGCTGATGAAATGAGCCAGTACGTGTGCCTGCAAATGATTGACTTCCACCAGCGGAATGTTGAGCGCCTGTGACATGCCTTTGGCAAACGAAGTGCCTACCAGCAGCGAGCCAAGCAGTCCCGGACCGCGTGTAAATGCAATGGTGGTGAGTTCTCCCGGCTCGATTCCGGCCTCCTTCAGAGCAGTGTCAACCACCGGAATAATGTTTTGCTGATGAGCGCGCGATGCCAGTTCGGGCACCACACCTCCGTATTTTTCGTGCACTTTTTGACCGGCAGTAATGTTTGATAGCATCACCCCATCTCTGATAACGGCTGCTGAAGTATCATCACACGAAGATTCAATCCCGAGTACAGTTATATTTTTTTGCATAATTCTATCAGAATACGATGACTGATGAAACGATTTTCGTTCCGCTTTTGTTTGAAACAATTGCCTGTAAACCTCCTGATTTTATCCTGTCACAGGTGGAATACAGCATTCCGGGTACTTAATCTTATCCGATTGGTTTAATTTTTGTGTATTTTATCAAAACTCTGCAAAAGTACTAACTAATACGCTCTTTGCAATGCTAAAAGCGAAAATTTAGTTACTTTTGTAATTAAAATCCTGTTTTATCATCAAAAAATTCCGAAATATCATTGTCTTTACGTTGCTCGGTATCATTGCGCTGATTGCAACTTTGTTCATATTGCTGAATGTCAGTAAGGTGCAAAACTATGTTGCACAGCGGATTACCAAAAGTCTTTCGGAAAAACTTCAAACTACAGTGTCCGTTGGCTCTGTTGACTACCGGCTTTTCAACACATTCAAATTCAATGATTTGTATATTCAGGATTTGAAAAAAGACACATTGCTCTATGCCCGCAGCGGGTATCTTGATTTCAATTTCAGAAGATTATTTGAGGGGAAAATCATTTTCAACGAGCTCCGTTTGGATCGGTTGGAAGGAAATCTGGTGACTGATACGGCCGGTGTGAATAACCTCGATTTTATCATCAGGGCATTCAAAAAACCGAAAAAGCAACAGGAGCCTTCGCCGGTCGAATTTAATTTCAGGGATATTCGCATCACCAATTCTTCGTTCAAACTCCACAACCTGCAACGGAAAGCTTTGAGCGATGCCGGTAAATTTGATATTAACCGTTTGACAATCAAAGATATAAATGCAAGGATAGCGGTGGATTATTTTAGCGGCGATTCGCTGAAAGCAACCATTTTGTCGTTGAGCGCCCAAGAAAAATCGGGATTGACAGTAGAAAATCTGAGTACGCAGATTCAGGGGTTTAAAAACGGTTTCCGGTTCCCGTTGCTAACCCTGAAATTGCCCGATTCGAATTTGGAACTTGATTCAGTCCGCATGGATTACGACAGCATTTCAGGCCTCAGTGATATCCGGAACAAAGTACGATGGCACGCAAGGATCAAACCCTCCAACGTGGTGCTGAAAGATTTATCGGCATTTGTTCCCGGTTTTTCCACCATCAAAGATCCGGTGAAAATTCAGGGACGGCTATCCGGGCGAATTTCGAGTTTCAGACTTCAGGATCTTGAATTTCAGTACCGCAACTCCTTTTCAATGCGGGCAAATGTGGATATGAACGGTATCCCTGACGTTGAAGAAACCTTTATTTATGCAGATATACGGGATTTCAGCATCAATAAGGGTGAAGCGCAGGACTTGATTTCAAAACTCACGAGGAAACCTTTCGTGCTCCCCAAAGAACTCTCAAGATTGGGTACTGTGAAGTATCAGGGGAATATTTCCGGCTTCTTCAGCAATCTGGTAGCTTACGGAAATGTAAGAACCGACGTGGGAAGTCTGAAAACCGATATTTTGTTGCAACTGAAAAACAATATGCGCGATATTCTTTACAACGGAACGGTGGAATCAGGCAGTTTTCAGCTTGGTACGCTCCTGAATACCAAAACACTCGGAAAAACCGCTTTCAAAATTAACACGAAAGGATCAAAACTTCAGAATAAAAGTCTGCAAGGCGCTCTGAGCGGCAGTATTCCCGAAATATTCCTGAATCAGTACACGTATCGAAATATCACGTTGGATGGAAATTACGATGGAACCGGATTCGAAGGAAGTGTGAATATTGCCGACCCCAACCTTACTGCCGACTTCGATGGAATGGTGGATCTGACCCATAAACTTCCGGTATTTAATTTCGATTTGCTGGTTGATAAAGCTGATATCAACAAGCTGAAAATAACCGAAAAATACGAAGATGCACTGCTTTCTTTCAGAGGCAATACCAATATGGTGGGAAATTCGCTGGACAACCTCAACGGATACCTGATGCTGGACAGCATTCTTTTTGTCAACAAAGGAAAAACGCTGGACATGAAGTTGCTGCTTTTTGAATCGGAAGTGGGCGACGGATCAAAATTTACCATCACTTCCGACCTGATTAACGGATTCTTCGATGGAAATTTCAAATATAGCACCATACCTCAAACAGTGACTTCCATTCTGCAGAATTATCTGCCGGCGATTTCGGGTAAAAACGTCATCAGAAACCGTAAAACGAACGGCGGCGACAATCAGATGGACATTGATCTGACCATAAACGACACGAAATTGCTTTCAGAAGTATTCGAACTGCCTTTTACACTGGATGGTACTACCTCGGTAAAGGGATTTCTGGATGAAAAAAACAACCAGCTCGAAATCAAAGCCGAAACTCCCTACCTTTCGTTTGGTAAACGCAGAATTCAGGATTTGTTTGTCAGTCTGAATAATGAAAAAAACCAGTTGAACCTGCTTGCCAACGGAAGATACAATTTTGCAAAAGACTTTCTGAATCTGAACATGAAAGCAGCTGCCAAAAACGATTCGCTGTACACGCAGGTGGGATGGCAGAACAACGATTCAGTAGTGAATGCCGGCGAATTGCAGGCTTCTGCCAAACTCTTCAAAGAGAACGATTTGACTTCAGCTTTGATAGATTTCAAACCGACACAAATCATACTTTTTGATTCCGTGTGGGATGTCAGCCCATCACAAATAGCCGTTAATCCGGACTCAACGCTCGACGTGAAAAAATTCAGGATTCAAAACAACAATCAGTATATTTTAATCGACGGACTGCTTTCGAAACACAATTCGGATGTACTCGATGTGGAAATGAATGAAATCGAAATCGATTACATACTGGATTTGTTTAAATTCAAAGCACTGACCATCAAAGGAAAAACTTCGGGCATTGCAAGCATTTACGGAGTACTCAGCAAACCGGTTTTTGAATCAAATCTATTTGTGAAAGATGCATACCTGAATGAATCGCTGCTGGGCGATGCCTACATCTACACCGGATGGATGAGAGACAATAGCGAACTGCTCGTTTCGGGTACTTTCCTCCAAAACAAGGATACTGTAGCGCTTGCCAACGGCGTTTATTCGCTGAAAAATGATTCAATCGATTTTATGTTTGATGCCGATAAAATGAATCTGGGCTTTTTGCAGCAATGGCTGGGAGGAATTGTACAAAATGTGAGTGGCCTTGGAACAGGATCGGTGCGAATGTTCGGACCTACAAAAAATATCGGATTTGAAGGCAGTGTTCTGGCCGAAAATACGAAACTGACTATCGATTTTTTGAAAACAACCTACAGTTTCACCGACTCCATACGCCTTACCCGAAAATCCATCGAAATGAAGGATATTACTGTGTATGATGCCGAAAGAAACAAGGGAGTACTCAACGGGATAGTAAAACACGACGGATCGTTCAAAAATTATGAATACGACTTTGAAATCAGTGCCCGCAACCTGCTGGCGCTCGATACAAAAGCTACCGACAACGATTTCTTTTATGGAAAAGCTTATGCAACCGGTGATGTGCACATTTACGGTGAAGACGAATATACCAATATCGACATCGATGCAATATCTCAACCCAAAACAAAAATGTATATTTCGGTAGGAGGGGCTTCAATTGCCAACGAAAACGATTTTATCACCTTTGTCAATCCACGGGATTCTGCCGGACTGGCTTCAAAGCAAAAACCTGAATCACCGAAGAATGAGTTTTTCATGAATCTGACCATGAATATGGATATCACTCCCGATGCTGACATACAACTGATTATTGATCCTCAGGCAGGTGATATGCTTGCTGCCAACGGAACAGGCAATTTGAGACTGGAGTACGATGACCGAACGGATATGAAACTTTACGGCGATTACACCATTTCTAAAGGAACTTATCTTTTTACACTACAGGAATTGTTAAGAAAACAGTTCAAAATTGATCAGGGCAGCACCATCACCTGGTCGGGCGATCCGCTTCGGGCTCAGCTCGATATCCGCGCTATCTATTCACTCACGGCGTCATTGCGCGATTTGATGGATCAGAATATCCTCTCGTCGACCGGCCGGAGCAGTGTGCCCGTGAATACGGTGCTTAATCTCACCGATGAACTTACCCAGCCGACTATAAAATTTGACATTGATCTTCCGTCGAGCGACGAAACCCTGAAAATGCAGGTTCGCAACCTGATTAATACCGAAGAAATGATGAACCGGCAGATGGTTTATCTGCTGCTTTTCAATAAATTTTATACTCCGGAATACAACCGTACTGCCTCAAGTTTTGCATCGACTACCGGAAGCACCATTTCCTCATTTCTATCCAATACGGCATTCGGACAATTGAACAACTGGCTTTCACAGTTCTCATCCAATTTCTCATTGGGTGTCAACTGGCGAAGCAGCGGATATGGCTCAGCCATTTCCAACGAATACGAAGGTGAAATCATGTATCAACCGAACAATCGTTTTATCGTCAACGGTAATATAGGCTATCGCGATGATAACTTTACGAAAAATAAAATTATCGGCGATCTGGATGTGGAATACCTGCTCACCGAAAACGGTAAATACCGGCTCAAAGCCTACAACCACACCGTGGACAGGTATTCGCTGCGGGCAGCACCGTTTATCCAGGGAGTAGGTATTGTTTATAAAGAAGAATTTAACTCCTGGGGTGAATTGTGGCGGCGCTACCTGGAAGCGTTTAATTCCACCCGAACCGTGCAGGACAGCGTTCCTTTGGAAATTCCTGCGTTAAAACCAGATACAATAAAATCAGAATAATATGAAACAGCCATTAAACACAAATTTTCACCCATGAGAATGAAGTCCCGATAGCTATCGGGAGGCGTGTTCTCCCGATAAATCGGGACAGGCTATACATCCTTAATTTAAAAAAAATAAAAAATCTTCGTATGAAATTGAATATCAATAAATTAGTATTTTTTTCTTTATTAGTTTTCAATATTAACTTTGGAGTACAGGCTCAGGACATAATCAAATATTTTACCGATATGCCTGCTTATCTGCTCCCTTCGCTGGAGAGTTCACACAAGTTGGAATTAATTGAAAATTACCAGAAAACCGGAAAAGATACCCTCGAAAATCTGTTTGGAGGAAAAGTTACATTACTTGATCTCGATACTGTGGCTGATTATATCAGTATAAGGACAACATCTGTTTCGCGATTTGAGATGATGCTGTTCCAACGCGAAGATAAATCTTCTTTCATCGCCGTAATCAACACCGTTTGCGCACCTGTATGCAGTTCCTACATTCATTTTTATGATACCGAATGGAAAGAAATCAGGATGGAATTTTCAAAGTTTGACAACCGGCAGTGGCTGAAATCAACCGATGAAACGATTGACGGAGTAAAATTGCAGGATATGATTAAAGGTATATTTCTGGAATTCAATTTTAATCCACACGAAAAATCGGTGGAAGTGAGGAATAATAGTGTACAAATGCTTGGAAAAACAGAACAGGGACAGATAAGACCATTTTTCATGGAAGATAAAATTATCAGTGTAAAGTGGAAAGAAGGAAAATGGAGATAATGAAACACAAGAATAAAAAACGTAAAAAAACTGAACTATATGATTGACAACTTTCCTTTGGTTTCCATCATTTCACCTACTTATAATCATGAAAAATACATTGCTGATTGCATTGAGTCGGTGCTGAACCAAACATACTCTAACTGGGAAATGATAATCATTGACGACGGTAGCACAGATGCAACATTTACCATAGCAGAGAAATATGCAGGTAAGGATAACCGCATTCAGGCATATACTCAAAAAAATATCGGAATCTTCAGACTCGGTGAATCTTATAATTTTGCCTTATCAAAATGTAGGGGAAAATATATTGCCATTCTTGAATGTGACGATGTGTGGCTGCCCGAAAAACTATCAATTCAGGTGGATGTATTGGAAAAAAGACCTGAATGTGTTCTTTCGTGGGGTAAGGCATATTTGTCGTCTGTCGATCTTTCGGAAAATTATTACCTGGCTCCGCAAAACATGGATGATGAAAAACTTTTCAACAATAAACCGGTCGGCGTTTTCTTAAAAAGATTTATTTATTCCACGCTTATTCCTGCACTTACTATAGTTATACGAAAAGAAAAGCTGGATGAAATAGGAGGATTTATTCAGAAACACGGACTTCCGCTGGTGGATATACCCACTACTCTCGAATTGCTTCTGAGAGGCGAGTTTGCTTTCGTCGGACAGCCGCTCGGACACTGGCGTATTTACCCCAATCAGGTGACCAAAACGTATACCGGACAAATGACAGCAAGCTATTATCTGCTCATTCAGGAATTGATGGCCAGGCATCCCGGATTATTTGAAAGCCAGGGTCTTACTAAAAAGGAAATCGATAATCATTTTGCCGACAGGCTTGTTGTAAGTTATTCCAGATCAGGCCGATACAAACTTATTCGAAAAGATTTCAAAGGTGCACGTAAAGATTATATTTACTCCATTACACATTACGGTTTTCACGAACCGGTTTGGAAACTGAGATCGCTCGTTGGTTTGGTCATGAGTTGGTTCCACGGCGATGTTGAGTGGATTGCAAAATTAATCGGAAATGCCAGCTACAAATAACTAATTGTAATTGAAAAATGAAATCTCTAAAGCTTATCTGGCAAAAGTCAGCACCACTTTTTATTCAAAA
>SAAL01000196.1 GCA_009929445.1 Bacteroidia bacterium | reverse complement strand
TATCCGGTTTATTGTGATGTCTTTCAGCCCTTTTTTTTCCAGAAAATCGCTCAGTTCATCTTCGTTGCCATTTGTTACCAGATGAGCAAATTCGCCAAATGCATAACTGTTGAGGCGATTAGGATACTGTTCGAGCACTTTAAGCAATTGATAGGTGTTATCAGCACCGACTGCAAAAATCGGTTTGTCGTATTGTTTCACAATCGCTTCGGGAGTTTCAGTTTTCAAAATTACACCCTGCTGTATCAGAGCTATGCGATCGCATTTTACGGCTTCGTCCATGTAAGGAGTCGAAACAAAAATGCAGATCCCCTCGTCTTTCAGTTTCCGGAGCATTTCCCACAATTCCTTGCGCGAAACGGGGTCAATACCTGTTGTCGGCTCATCGAGAAAAAGCACTTTTGGTTTGTGAATTAACGCGCAACAAAGGGCAAGTTTCTGCTTCATTCCGCCCGAAAGTTGTCCTGCTTTTCGCTTTTTAAATGGTTCAATCTGCACATAAATATCGCGGATGAGGTGATAGTTTGCTTCAATGGTCGTACCAAAAAGCCTGGCATAGAAATTCAGATTCTCTGCTACGCTTAAATCCGGATAAAGTGAAAACCTGCCGGGCATATAGCCAATTTCATTTCTGATTTTACGGAAATCTTTCACTACATCGTAACCCAATACGCTTGCTTTTCCGCTATCGGGGATAAGCAGCGTGGTCAGTATCCTGAATATGGAAGTTTTACCGGCGCCGTCGGGTCCTATCAAACCAAAAATCTCGCCCTCATCCACCGAAAAACTCACGTCATCCAGGGCGCGCACTTTACCGTTTTCGTATGTCTTGCTGAGGTTTGATACGGAGATGTTAAGCCGCCCCACCCCCCGAAGAGGGGATGCTGGTTCGTGCGATTGGGTATTTGTTTGAAAAAGTGGCATTTATGTTTTCTAATTGTCAGACGAAAATGTTTTACCTCCAATTTAACAATAAAACGAGAAAATAGTGTTCACATTTACTCTTTAATTGCTTCCGTATTGGGGAGGTTTGGTGGGGCAATTTCTCCGTACATTCCTATTTTCAGAAATCCATCGTTTTTTACCGCTACTTTGATGGCAAAAACTTCGTTGGAGCGTTCTTCGTGGGTTTGAATTGTTTTCGGTGTAAATTCCGCCTTGTTGCTAATCCAGTTTACCGTTCCTTCGTATTCAGCCGGTTTTTCTTTGCCCAAGTCGGTTGTCACCTTCACTTTTTGTCCCAGTTTGAGGCTTCCTAATTGTTTGCCGGTAATGTATGCTCTCAACTGGAGCGTCGATAAATCGGCTATTTTGTACAGCGGTCTTCCGATGGCAGTCATTTCGGTGGGTTCGGCGTATTTCACCAGTACAGTGCCTGTCACCGGATTGATAATGCGGCATTTTTCGAGCTGATCCTGCAGCAGCGAAATCTGCACTTCGAGCGGATTGGTTTCTTTGCCTACGCTTGCGGAAGTTTTGTCGAGTGTGGTTTGCTGTGCGCTGAGCTGCCGGTTGAGCACTGCAACGGCCGAACGGGCGTCGTCCAGTTGCTTTTGGGTGGCTGCTCCGCCTGCGTTCAGGTTCTCCACACGTATCAGTTCGCGGTTGGCGTGCGCGAGCTGTTCTTTCAGAATAGCAGTTTGCGAGCTGATGTCGGGTTTCCGGCTCAGAACTGCTCCTTTCTGGGCTTGTATTTGTCTGATAGTCAGATATATTTGTGTGCTGTCAATCTGTCCTACTTTGGTGTCTGCCTGCAGATCCATGCCTTCTTCCACGTTCAGGTATTGTATCGTTCCGTTTCCACGGGCTGAAACGATGGTCTCCACTGCTTCAAAGTATCCGGATGCAAAGGCTTCGTTAGTATCTGATTTACATGACGTTAACAATAAGACTATGAATAATACACCTGCTATCCAACCTCCGGAAGGAAGCTTTTGGTGAATGCGAATGGATTGGATTGGATTCATTTGAAATATAGTGTTTGAATTGTTTACGTAATAATTTGATTATCTTTCAATAATTTCTTAAAATTCAGCAAATGGATTGCTGAACGGTTTTTTCCTCTTTCGGTGAGCGTTCAGGGTGTGGCTTTCATCCACAAGAGGTGATACTGTTCGAGTATCAGTTGCATTTCGTGGAGTGCTTTTTTCTGTCGGGCCTGATTTTCGGCATTGGCATCGCGGATAAAATCGGCACTTGTAATCACACCGTTTTCGAGCTGTACCTGCGATGTTTGCTTGATTTTGCTTCGTAATGCAATCAGTTCATCATCCGATTTGAGTGAAAGGTTCAGTTGATTGATTTTGCTGAGCTGCTGTGTTTGTTCGATATCGTTGTTCATTGTAAACATATCTTTCTCAACATCATACATTTTCAGGCGGGTTTCAATAATTCGTCGTTCGCGCAGGATGGTATAAAGCCTTGAGATGTTCCATTGTAACCTCACACCTCCGAGATAGTAGGGCTCAAATTTAGT
>SAAL01000195.1 GCA_009929445.1 Bacteroidia bacterium | reverse complement strand
TTCCACAACCGAAATCTCCCAATCCGAAGCTGACATCCTGATCGAAAACAAGATCAGGGCGTTTAAAAGCAAAATGGAATTCCAACGCGAAAACCCTTCGTACAAAAGCGGTGAAAAAATGAGTGTGGATAGTGCTGTGTGGTACATGGAAGCAGCATCTAATTATACTTACGGCGATGTAAATATCCCCTTTGGCAAATTAGTTGTCGATTCTTTTAATATTGATGTAGCTGCATCCAATGGCGAAGTCAATTTGAATGACTTATTTTCTGCATACGATGAAATGATCTACGGCATCTCTGAAAGCTTTGACGCAATTATTGATGAAAAAAGGCATTTGGTGGTAAATGATGTTTCAATAAAAACAGAGGAAGGTGGCACGGCTACCTTTAGTGTAATTGCCGGCTTTGGTGTTGAAGAAAGTGCCGGGACAAGTGGGTATTTTAATCATGACTGGTATTATGGAATGTTAGCAGGTGATTGTGACTTTAATAATCCCGGAACAGATGCAGCGGAAAAAATTGAGGATAAAATCCTTTTATTAAAAGGCACACCAGGCCCTAACGTAAAATACACTGATGTTGAAACCTTCGAAATTCATGCTACTTCTTTTTTAAATACTGAAGACTTGGAACCGTATAATAACATGTACGACTATTTGATGTTTTCTTGTTGGGACGATTTTGCCGGAATTATGCCAAACGTGCATACATGCGTTTCAGTGGAGGAAATGAATTTTTATTATCTTGGAACCAATTATGTGTTAAATCATGATCAACCTCAATTTGCCAGACCCCCTGGCAAAAGCCTTATCACAGTTGATCTTATGGGTGATGCTGTTTATGGTATGGATGGTACTTTGTACATGCACCATGCATTAGTTCAATATGGAATACCTTACGTAAGCGCTTATCCTCCGGAATAAGATTCAATTTGATTCTAATTTGAAAATAATATTACTACATTGTCATCACAAGGGAATATTCCCTTGTGATGCTAATTTTAAACTTCCACAAAATATCCTGCTAAATGAAAACGATTGCTTTTACATTCACATTTCTGATCATATCCCTCATTGGCTGGGCACAGCAAAGCTTTGAACTGCTAATTGAGGACTCCCTGGACCAAATGCCAACTTCGGTAATTGAAACTGATAAATATTATTTTTTTACTGAAAGCTATGTATTTTATTACCCTGGCACTAAAACCAATATCTATAAAACAGATAAAGATGGAAATATTCTAAAAATTCAGACAATAAAACCCGACCAATTTGATTTCGTTTTATCTGTCATAATTAATGAAGGAAATAACAAAATTACAGGATTTGGGTTTCAAAAAGCTGCTGAGGATTCGCCTTTATTTTTTACAATTTTAGAAATAGATGAAAATCTTTCAATACTAAACGAAAAAAAATATGAAACTGATTTTTATTGGCTTAGCTATATTAATGTTGAGAAGTACTACAATGGTTACATGATAGTAGGTAATGGAAATTACACATCATATCCAAATTATCATTTGTTTTCATACTTGGTCAATTCTACCTATGATACCATCCGAAGCAAGGTTTATCCCGAGGAGGGTATAATTTATGCTTTTGATATACTCCCGACACATGATAATAATAATTTTAAGGTATTTACAAGGGGTCTTGGCCCACCATTTGGCGCTGTAGGCCAGATTTTGTTAATAGACAAAAACCTAAACAGGATAAAATACACTGAAATTCCTGAATACGTTTTTTCATATATGGATGCAAAGTATATTGATGATGCTCATTACCTGCTTTCCGGCAAAAAAGATATCATTGATGAAAACAGGCAGACAACAAAACTTGCACTAATGCGCATGGATACTGCTGATGTGATGCAGGAAATCCACTTATTCGGCTCTGAAGACACGATTACTTACCCTGGTTTTTACAGCAATCTTGATTTTGTGGATGAAAATGCAATCTATTATGCAGGCGTCAAAAACCTGGCTTTTAATTACTATACACCGGTAGATTCCTGGTTTTTCCTCAACAAACTCAATAGTAATCTCGAAGTCCAGTGGCAAAAGTTTTATGGTGGCGATGCCTACTATAACCTTTGGAATGTCTTAGCCACCCAGGATGGCGGTTGCCTTATGGCCGGCACCAGATATGACTATATTACCCAAACAAATTTGCGGGATCTTTATATCCTAAAAGTAGATGCAAACGGCCTGATTGTCGGTACCGGAGAAGAACTGCCAAACATCTCAGTGCAGGATGCTATCGTGTATCCCAACCCGGGTAACGAATACTTTCATGTCCAGTCAGGCCCGCAAATCTGCGGTGCTTTGTTCGAGCTTTTCGATCTTAGCGGAAACCTTGTGCTTACTACCACCCTTGATGAAAGAGTGGATACGATAAGCACCATCCGGCTTTCCACAGGAACTTATCCTTACCGGATTACTTTCGATAACAAAATTGTGGGTTCGGGTAAGTGGGTGAAGCAGTAGGAT
>SAAL01000194.1 GCA_009929445.1 Bacteroidia bacterium | reverse complement strand
TAACGGGTAATAGTATTTTCTCTAATATATTCTCAACGGATGTTTTCATGAAACAAAGATAAAAAACTTATTTCTTCACAGGAAATCCAGTAGAACCAATTTCCAAAATTACAAAATCTTTTTTAACAAAAGAAAAAATAAAAATATTATTCTTTCATAAATTTTTCAATATCCGATTTAAGAAACATCACTTTACCTTTCACTCTTTTATATGGAATTCTATCTTCCTGTCTTAGATTATATAGTGAACGAACAGAAATATTCATCATTCTTCGGGCTTCATCGATGGTGATCAGTCGGGACGAAGCATCTGACTGTTCATTGGTTCCATGCGAACGTTCCAGGCGGTCCACCTTTTCGTGCAGACTCCTGATTTCATCCAGCAGCAATTCTACTAAATTCGCTGTATGAACATCCGTTTCTATGTAAACCCGTTTTGGCAATGTAGTTTATGAATTATGAATTATGAGTTATGAATTATGAATTATGAACTTCGAACTATGAACTATGTACTATCTTCTGCATTTGAGTTGAAATTCTTCAATATCCTGCTTGCTGAACCATACATTCCCCTTGTATTCTCTCCAGTGAATGTCCCCGTTTATGCGGGCGTTATACAGTGTCCTTACCGGCATTTTCAATATTTTGCTTGTTTCTTCAATGCTGTAGAATTGCTCCGGTTCCTGCGAGGGGGTCAACATGCGTACCAATTCCAGGAGCTGTTTTAAGTCCAGTCCCTGATCATTCATCTTAGCCAGCAATACATCCGCCAGATACGATGTCTGTTTGTCAGTTTCTATGTAAACCCGTTTTGGCAATTCTATTATCGTTTTATTCTATTATTGTCTTTGCTATTGGTTTGCCACTCAAAGTGGCGCTCCCTATTTATGTTTGTCTGAGAGCAAAAATACTCTTACTTTCTTTGTTGTTATTTTCAAATATTAATTCTGTTCAGCGGGGGTGCTGTTCCTGGCGATGTCCTCAATTTTCCACCCAATCTCAACAAAAAACGAATCTTGAAATCCGATTTTTTTCTCCGCAAATCTATGTTGTCAAAGCTGATTCTGAAAGGACAAAATTGCCTTAATTTATGTTAAATTTTAAGTTATTGGTCTTAATTCCTGATTATCTGCATTTTACCGCATTTTTTATTTAGAATTATTCTAACTATCTTGTTGTCATTTTAGAACAAAAATATATTTTCCGGCATTTTTACTCATCTTTCAGTATTTTTGCGCCAAAAGCGGATAAAACGATACACGTTGTTCCTGGAGTTTTTACTCATCATAATTTATCACTCATCATCCATTTTTATGAACTAACCTAATTCCGTTCAGTGGCTTTTTTCAAATATTAATTCTCTTTGCTATTGGGGGTACCACTCAAAGTGGCGCTCCCAATATGAGTTATGAAAACTATTATCCGAAACATAAAACCCGGAACACGAAACTTTTTTCTCCGGCAAATCTATCATCACAAGTATGAATATCAAAGGACAAGTTTTTCATCCCACAAAAGTTGCCCACAAACATAAATCGTTTTCCTTATACCTAAATAGATTTTGTCACATAAATGACAAAATCCCGCTTTTTTTGTGAATCTCCGAAATAACATTTCCGCTTTTTTGTGTATTGAGAATGGCACTCCGGGTGGCGCTCCCAATTTGAGTTGGAAGCACTCCAAACTTACATTATTTCCTTTCTGAAAAAAAGGACAACTTTCAGGGCATTCAGAGGGCGTTTTTTCAGTCTAGAGCAAAAATAAACTTCCCGTTTCACCCTTTATTTTCAAATATTTATTCTGCATGTTGTCCGGTAAAATTCTTAATTCTTGAAATATATTAGATTTCTCACTCCGTTCGAAATGACAGTCAGTATTTTATCTTTTGGGCGGGGGGTTGGTTGGCGGCTTCGCCGCCAACCAACCCCCCGCCCTCCACAAATCACCATAAACCCCTGTCATCCAGAGCGCAACGAAGGAACTAAATATTTTTCCGGACAACAGTGATTAATTATGTCTGAAAACTCATAATCAGAAACATGAAACTTTTTTCTCCGGCAAATCTATCTTCGCAAGCTTAAAACTCAAAGGACAAAATTTTCAGCGCTTTACCGCACTTTTCGGACAAAACAGTACACTTTGTGCACAAAATATTCTGATTATTTTTTAGCGGAAAATTTATAAGGCGTGCAGCACAACTTTCATGTCCATCTTTATCTTCCAGTTACTGGGCGTGTTATGCGGCAAATTTCACACCCTTTAAAAACCGGTTTCACATGTGATTGAACCTGTATTTGTTCATATCAAATTCAGACATATTACTTATATATTGCTTATATATCATTTATATGTTACTTATATATTACTTATCTAATTAAATATATGATATATATATGTTATATTTGTATTATATATATTATTTTTCTATCTTTGGTGTTTAGTATTTCAGAATAAATATCGAACAATATGGCAACAATCAAAGGACCGGTACAACTGGAAG
>SAAL01000011.1 GCA_009929445.1 Bacteroidia bacterium | reverse complement strand
AAAAAATTCAAGACTGCGCCCGCTTCACTCGAAAAATTGGCGTTCGATCGGCTAAATCGTCCAAACTCGCCTCAATTGTTTCTAAAATTAGAAACAGTTGAGCAGGCTCAAACAAGGACGATTTTTTAACGCCGCTCTCTCTGATTTTTCGGCTCACCGGACGAGGTCGCCCGTTAGCAATCTTATCTGCGAATAGTAAGTTATAATCTGCGAAAGTTTAGTCAATCAGTATTTCAAGCATTTATATGCTTGCGAAAGTTCAATTAATCACTCATAAGACCCCTTTCGGCGTACTTAGGGGCTAATCAACTACAACGCAACTCCATTCACTACCACATTTTTCACTGTTACGCTTTCAAAATAATCTTTTTCAATTTGGGTTCTGTTTTCGGCTTTTATATTCAGATTTTCAAATACGAAATCAGACAATTTGTACTTTTCTGAATTTACAACATCAAAGAATGTATTGCATTCCACATCGATATTCCGCATAGTAATTTTGCCGGAACGTGAAGGAGGCGGAGGAGTGTTGCCTTTCAAATCAAAAAACTGAGTCCAGGGACGAATGGAAATAAACTTTCCGGCGTTCCCGGTAATGTTTTCAACCGTAATGTATTCGTAATTTTGTGGCGTATCGGGGCGCATTTTCAGGTGAAGGATAATACTTGCTCCGTCCACTTTACTGTTTCTAAAAACAATGTTGCGGTTGTGGATGGACTCGCTTCCGCAGGTCAGCGCGCTGTGGCAGAATCCGTAGGTGTTATTCTCTATTACGATGTTGTAGTTTCCGCCGTTGTTCGGATCTTTATCAGAAACCGGTCCTTTTCCACCCTTCAAAGCAATGGCGTCGTCATTTACCGACATGTAACAGTTTTTCACCAGCACATTGGAACACACATCGAGGTCGATGGCATCCGTACTGGGAGATTTTACCGGTTTTGCAGGCGAAATAATGGTCAGATTCAACAACTTCAGGTTATTGCATTTATAGTAATGCGAAGTCCAGAAAGGAGAATCCTTCAGTGTAACTCCCGAAATCTGCACATCGTTGCTGTTTGAGACGTAAAGAAGCCGCGGACGCATCTCATCCTTGTTGGTGCACTTCGGATTCCATTCCCGTCGAAGCCAGAATGCTTTCCAAAAACGGAGGCCGTTTCCATCGATTGTTCCACTTCCGGAAATGGTAAAACCATCTACGCGGTCGGCGTTGATTAATGCAGGGAAATATTTACAGGTTTCTCCTTCTATTCGTGTTTCCATCACCGGAAAGTCACTGATATCGTCACTTCCTTTCAAGACTGCTCCTTTTTCCAGGAAAAGATGAGTTTTAGGTTTGAAGAAGAGTGCGCTGGTATGAAAAACTCCTTTTGGGACAATAATTACACCGCCGCCTTCATTTGCCGCTTTGTCGATTACAGCTTGCAACTGCTTGGTCTGTAATTCGATGCTGTTTTTCTTAACTCCGTGCTTGGTGACAATGTATTGATTTCCAAGCGTTTTGTAATTTACAATTTCTGTCTGTCGGAACCAATCCGGAATGTGTGTTCCATCGGGAAATAAATCTGCTGCTGAGATATTGATACTGAACAGGATGGCAGCTATCAGTAAAAATGTTTTTCTTCGTGTTCTCATATTTAAAAATTGTATGTTTTGTGTTTATTTCGTTTCCGGATTGTAACTCCGGAAAGTAACATTTTCTTCGTTCAGGTTCACCACGTTATACACGTTGTTGTAGAATTTGTTGATTTTCCCTACATGAACATTTTTAATACTTACATTCGAAATGGGCAGGCGGGTATCTCCTTTCAAATCATATACGGCATCGGCCGATTCGCAGGTCACATTGTTCATGTGAATTCCGTCAATTTTTGTAATGCGGGTTTCGTAGGTGGGTACCAGGTCTTTCCACTGATACAGTACATCCGTATCAATCTCCAGTAATCGCTGGGCGGCTTTTCCCTTCACATTTTCCATGATAATGTTCTCCACAAAGCCACCCCTGCGGTGGTTTGTTTTCACAAAAAACATCCTCATGACCGAATTATTTACTTCGCAATCGTGCATATACACATTGCGCACACCACCTGACATTTCGCTGCCAATGCCGAGCAACACGTGACCTTTTACCACTTTGCAATTTCGGATTACGATGTTTTCGCTGGGGGTATTCAGCCTCCAGGCATCGCGGTTTCGCCCTGCCTTAATTACCACCGCATCGTCTCCCTGATCAAAAATACAATCTTCCACCAGAAATTGGCGGGTCATTTCCAGGTCGATGCCGTCGTTGTTGTGACCGTGAGCTACTACGTCCAGGTTGCGGGCAATTCCGTTTTCACACATGTACATATGAATGGTCCAGAACGGACTTTCACGGATTTTAAATCCATCGAGCAATACATTTTTGCATCTGTTGAATTGTATGAGGTGCGGTCGGAGGTTATTATCGCCCTCAGCCATCTGACGCTGCTCCACCGGAACATCCGTTGATGCCAG
This sequence comes from Bacteroidia bacterium, assembly GCA_009929445.1. Classification (GTDB taxonomy): domain Bacteria; phylum Bacteroidota; class Bacteroidia; order Bacteroidales; family Paludibacteraceae; genus UPXZ01. Next base: position 50,124 of record SAAL01000011.1, on the reverse strand, counting down.
CGTGTAAAGCACTTTCAGTGCATTCAGGTGTGCCGGCGGACGACTGAACCACTTTTTCCACAAATCCATTTTCGGTTTCAACATTCCATTGCCGGAAATAGCTATGTTTTCACATTGGAAAGCATACAGCAGTGGTGAATAGTTGTAACACTCCAATCCTTCCCACGATGTCATCACCGCCGGCAGGTAATCTGCCGGATTGTCGGTAAAACTCAGCACAGCGTTTTCTTCCAGATGCAGATTTACATTGCTTTTGAAATGCACCGGGCCGGTAAGCCAGATTCCTTCAGGAACAACTACACGCCCTCCGCCGGCTTTATTACAAGCTGCAATGGCTTTGGCAATGGCTTTTGTATTGTTGAAAACTCCACCGGATTTTGCCCCGTACCGGGTAATTGGAAAATCTTTTTCCGGAAAATTAAATTCTCTGAGCGATTCCATGCTGAATGGTGCATCCACGGCAATTATCTTGTATTTTTCGGCTCCGAAAACAATGAAGCTGAGGCTGAAAAACAGTAAAAATCCTGTCATTCTTTTCAAGGTTGTCATATATCTGCTTGTGTTGATTATATCTTATTAGTTGGCTGACAATACAATTTCTCTGCTTTCAACAATCTGAATTTCAGGTGTTTCAAGTGCATAAGGAAAATTTCTGAAAGTCATTGCCGCTTCTGTCGGAAAATAGACCGGCATACCTTTCTGCAGGGGTATTATCTTCAATGTCAGCTTATTGTCAACAATTTCATCTGCTACGTATTTCAAATTAACATCCATCGGCTTTCCGTTGAAAAAATTATCTGTCAGCAGTTTGTTGCCGGAGTATATCCTTGCCACGTCGCCCCTGTAATGAATGCGCAGCGCAATATCCCGGTTTGTGTTATAATTTTCAGGTAGTTTAATCTGCCACACGGCTGCCCTGTCGAAATCGGAATCTGAGGGCATTTCAGCTACATTACGGCTGCCCATGGCGATGGTTCTGAGCGGAAATTTCATGTCCTGAATCTTAGTGAATTCCGCTTCTACCCGTTTATTTTCAGGAATTTTCAATTTATACGTTGAAAAAATACCCTCTTTGGCAGATTTCAATTTCTTGTCGTTGAAGCAGAGTTCTTTCGGTGCAGGAAATATAGATACGGTGTATTCTCCATCTGATTTAGCGAGCGTCAATTCATTTTTATTCCACGTGATTCGGGCGTCAGTCAGAAACAGACGTTCTTTTCCGGCGAATTCACCTTTCCACAGTTTCAGGGAACTTTTTTCGTTGAGCAGAATGATGGTTATTTGTTTTTTTTCTGATGTTTGCAGACGAATTGCAGGCGCTGTACCGGTTTTGAACCCGCTGAAATATAACCGGTTTTCCACTTTCTTAAGCTTTCCGGAAAATGATTTCACGGTGAGATTTTCTTTATCGAAAACAAACTCAGCCGGAATTCCTTCAGTCTGTGAGAAAATATACGTCAGTTTTCCATTTTCTTCCATCCTGGCAATAGGCTGAGCCGTTGCATACACCATCCTTACGCCTTCCAAATCCATGTTGAAAGGGATAAAGAAACTTACTCCTGACGGAATTGTGAAAGGCAACTGTGGAATGATAAGCTTTTCATCGGATAGCTTTATGCTGAACTGAGTAGCTTTTTTCGGACTTAACTCTTTCAATCGCTGATAGTTATTTATAAAAATGTATCCGCTGTTTCCGTTGCTCCTCACCGCCCAGCGCAGCAATGAATCGCGCCTGGTGTCTGATTCGCTTTTTTCGGGAAAATGCGGTTGCATCATAGCGAGTTCGGTGCCAAAATCTTTCAGGAAAATGTGTAATTTACGGAGCAGGTGATACTGAGGATTGATTTGTCCGAATTCGCACAGCGGAGCCTGAAAATCATAGGATTCAACCGGCAGATCATTGTGATTGGTGTAACTGCTTGCCTGCTGTTCGTTGAGTGTGGTGAGTTTCCCTTCCGGATTGTTGCCGCCGTGATACATGTAATATCCGGGCAGGTTACTTCCTGATCCTATCCGGATCAAAGTCATGGCATATACATCCATCGGCGCAATGTTTATCCGGCGGTGATAGCTGGTCATCATGCCTCCTCCCAGTTCACAGGTAAAATACGGATATCCGAGGTCGTTTGGATTGTCGGTATCGGCTTGCTGCGGCAATTGCTCGGTGGCAATGACGGTGGAATTTCTGAACGAGCGAAAAGCGTAGCTTTTGCTGTAATCGCCCGGCATTTCGTCGGTGCTTCGGTCCCAGAAACCATCGGCATAATCGCCGTAGAGCGGTATGATTTCGCCGTACGGCACCGGAGTAGTCAGTCTGGGCCAGCCCGTACGGGTGTAAAGCGGCACATCAAATCCCAGATCTACGGCCATCTTTTTGAGGGTCATCAGATGCGCTCCATGTCCGCGATATTCATTTTCGAGCTGGATACCGATGATTGTCCCACCGTCTTTCCACATCATTCCTTTTGCCTGCTCATAAACCTGCGAGTACCATTTTTGTACTTTTGACAAATAATCCGGATTATCTCCGCGCAGTTTGATACCGCTTTTAACCAGCCACTCGGGGAAGCCGCCGTTTCTCACCTCACCGTGACACCAGGGCCCAATCCGCAAAACGACCGGAAAATTCAACCCGCTGCATAGCTGCAGAAACTGATGCAGGTTTCGCTGTCCATTCCAGTCGAATTCATTTTCAATCTCTTCGTGGTGAATCCAAAATACGTAAGTGGCAATCACTGTGACCCCTCCGGCACGCATTTTAAGCAGTTCTTTCTTCCACTCCGTTTCTTTCACACGTGAAAAATGAATTTCGCCCATGACGGGAATCTGCGGTTTTCCGTTGAATAATAGGGAGTTGGAATTTATTTGAATCACATCGCCTGAAGGATTCAGGTTCTTTCCCATCAGGAAGGTGTGGGAGTATTTTGCCTGCTGAAGAGTGCTGATATCCACCTGATACAGGCTGCCGGCAGGCTGTTCTGCCAAAGCAACCGCCGTATAAGTGACAAAAAACAAAAACAGAAACGACTTTTTCACAGACATTACTTTTTCGGATTAAGCGTTACAAAAACAGAATCACTAAATTCGTATCCGCGGTAAGTTACATTCACATCAATGTTGGACTTAACCCTGGCGGGAATATCTTTTACGGTAATTTTTCTCGTTTTTTCAATCCCACCAACGGACCAATTACAGGAATCATAGATTTCTCCGGCATCTAAAGTAACCTGATTGTCATTGACTGTGATGTCTTTCTCCGTAAAAATTTTCCCCAGATCGCTTCCGAAATAGAAACCGGGCTGTGTAGGCTGGTTGTAAGCTACATTCTGTGTCGCAATACTGATGCGGTAAACCGGATCTTCCAGAAAAGTGTGGAAGCGATAGTCGGTTTCATACGGAGTCATGTAAATGCGTAGATTCTTATTATCTCTTGTCCTGAGAACTATTTCCTCGCGCCAATCGCCCACGATATCGGCCGAAAGGCATGGATTTGACTTAGTACCATTATTCCGGGCACAATCCTCACAATCAAAGAGCAGTTCGCTCCTCCCCGTTTCAGGATTGTATTTTGTAATTCGGGTGCCGTCGAGCAGCTCGCGCGATAAATCTCCGTCCCACCACGAGGCCATATTGATAGAGACACCCCGGGTTGAAGGATTAATCACTTCCCCTTTTATGTTTCGAATTCCCTCCGATGCAATAGACCACATCTCAACTCCCTTTGAGTTAGGATCGATATCAGCCGCCATACACCTGCCAACATCGATGTTGCTTTTCACCTGAAAAATGATTTTTCCGGTTGCTGCATCGCGAAACGAGGAGCCGTCTTTTTTATTTTCGTGGCAATCCCACACCTGTAACCGGCGGCTCGAAGGGTCAAAAGCAGTCAGATGTATGGCATCACCGTGCCCCATTCGGGTGGAATAGAGTCCTTTTCCGTTGTTGTCAATAACGCATGCGCCGTAAATAATCTCATCGCAGCCGTCGCTATCCACATCGCCCACCCGCAGGTTATGATTTCCCTGTCCGGCGTAGGCTTTGTTGCCTTTTTCATCGGAATCAAACACCCAACGGCTGGTCAGTTTTCCGCCTTTCCAGTCAAAAGCTGCAAGTACCGTGCGGGTATAATAACCCCGGCACATTACGACGCTCGGATGAACGCCGTCCAGGTAAGCTACACAAGCCAGGTATCTCTCCGAGCGGTTTCCGCGGGAATCTCCCCAGCTGCTCAGTTCTCCTCTTTCGGGCAAATAATCGATGGTGTGAAGCGCCTTACCGGTAAGTCCGTCAAAAACTGTGAGGTATTCCGGCCCGGAAATAATCCTTCCCACTTCGTTTCGGTAGTCGGCATCCTTGTCTCCTATGGTGTTTCCCTGCCCGTCAACAGTGCCGTCAGCCGTTTTCATTACCACTTCGGCTTTGTTGTCTCCATCCAGGTCATACACCATAAACTGTGTATAATGAGCTCCTGCACGGATATTTTTTCCCAGGTCAATTCTCCACAGTTTCTCGCCGCTCAGCCGGTAACAATCAAAGTAAACATTTGCCGTAAAACCGTCGTGGGCATTGTCGCGGGCATTGGAAGGTTCCCATTTCAGGATAATCTCGAATTCGCCATCGCCGTCCACATCGCCGATTGAAGCATCGTTCGCGTTGTAAAATACAGGACGTCCGAATACCGTTGTGATTCCTTCGGGCACATCCAGCGGTATGTTGATGTAGCCGAAACCCGAATTTTCACCAATCGAACAGGTAAAGATTTCGGATTTATCTTTTTGGTCGGGAAAACGGGCTTTTAATTCGTAAATTAATGATCCGGGAGGAATATTTTTGTCTTTGAAGTAAGTTGAATTTTTTAAAGGGAATGTATTGATTTTTTGGCCGTTTCTGTAAATATCAAAAGTTGTTTGGATAGGATCGGATGAAAGATATCTCCAGGAAATGTTAACCGTGCTGTCATTCTCACGTACTGCAATCAGCCCGCGACCCGGTTTTTCTCTTTTCAGTTTTGAGAAATCATAAGCAGGACCTGATGAATGAGAATTTTTAGCCCATGAAACCGTAGTGATTACAAAGGCTAAAATCAACAGAAGATATGTTTTTTTCAAAATGATATTCATTTACAGGTTAAAAAAAATGTCAATCTGACCCGGGAATAATCACCCGGGTCAAACTGACACAAAAATAGACATAAAGCAAAAAATTATGTATATAAAAATGATTTTTATATTCCGATATTTGATATTTAAGACTTTCGGGGGGTTATCTGCCCGTTCTGAAAGGAACCGCAGGCAGTCCGGCCGTATTAATCAGATTGGGCATAGCCCGCTCGTTCCAGGCAAAGCGTACTTCTTTCGGATTTTGCACCTTATCCGACCAGACAATCACTTTCTTTCCTTTGATTTCGGCCTGAGCAGGTACGAATTTTCCATCAGCTCCTGCAACGGAGAACCACGTAAGCGATTGTCCGTCAATGCTTTTCAACGTTCCGCCTTTATTTATGAGTGAAAGTTCTACTTTATCCCCATTCACTTTCATGGATTTATATTTCGGACCTTCGTAAACCACTTTTTTACGGTAATCCTTTGCCAAAGCTATCAGAGCCAGTCGACGGCCCACTTCCCATTTGTACGAAGGGTGAATGTCGGTAAGTTTGTCCACCAAATCGGTAGTGACCACCATGCCCGTGCGGGGAATGGAAAGGCATTTCTCCTGCGCTTCCCAAAATTCGGGGAGCAACTCTTCGGTGTGTTTTTTCGGATCGTTGGTTCTTTTTGTGTACAGATAGGGCGAAATCTGCACAAAATAAAAAGGCATTTTCGGATTATTGAAAAGTGAGCGGTACAAGTCAACCATCAATCTCACTTTCTCAGGATAAACGGCCTGATCTTCCGTCATGCAGTTGGTTTCACCCTGATACCAGAGCATCCCCTTCAGGGCAAACGGCACGATGGGCTGTATCATGCTCCGGAATTTGTTTCCGGCAATGCGTCCGTTGATTTTACCATCTTTGGGGTCAATCAGAGTTTCAAAAAGCGGCGATTGCTCATAGACCCATGCCGGTGTCCATTCTTCGATAGCCGTGCCACCCCACGAGGTGGAAATGATGCCGATGGGTATGTTCGTATTTTCAAAAATCTCCTTTGCGAAGAAATAGGCTGCAGCCGAAACGCCTCCGAGCACTTCGCGGTTTACAGGCGTAATCCATCCTGCGGTCTGGATATCTACGGTATCTTTTTTCTTTTCGACCAGCACATACCGTATCTGATCCGGTTTCGGTTTTTCCAGTTCCTCCATGGCCTTGTCGGGACCTTTGGCCGGAGCTGCATATTTCTTCAACCGGTAATCCAGCGGATACTCCATGTTCGACTGTCCGGAGCAAAGCCAAACATCGCCCACAAGTATATTGGACAGTGTAACGGTGTTCTTTCCTGCAATGGTCATCTTGTCGGGCTCAGCTTTTTGCTTCATCGGTTTCAGCGTTACAGACCATTTACCGTTGGGGTCGGCCGTTGTTTTTATCGTTTGTCCGGCAAAACGAACCGTAATTTCTTCGCCAGCATTGGCACGTCCCCAAACGGGCACCTGTGAGTTTCGCTGAAGTACCATGTTGGAAGAGAGGATGTTGGGAAGTGACACATCGGCTTTTGCTGTAAAAAAAACAACACCGAAAAGAACAAAAATAAAGGTCGTAAATTTAGTTTTCATCTGTAAATCATTTGTTTATAATATTTTCTCATGGAATCCACAAACTCTGATTCTAAAACTGGTTTATGTTTGTATAATTTGTTGATATTATTCGTTTTTGAAAGATTAATTTTGCCCGTAACTTTCGCACTACGATAAATAAATTCTATTTATTCAAGGGATTGCTTTCCATCAATTCACCGTTGATTTTCAGGTTGTTGAATTTCACATTTTCAATCAAACCGGTAAATTTATTTCCCGATTTGACTCCGTTGAAATTACTGTTACTTACATGGATGTCAAAAACAGTAGCCTGGTCGGGAAGACCATCAATATACACCCCGTATTGACTTTTTTGCGAAGTCACCTTGTCCAGATTGACATTCCGGATGAGCGGAATAAAACCTCTTTCGCCAATTTCACGTGGTTCGTAAAGCAGATTAATATGCAAAACAGCTTCCTTGCATTCGCCCACTTCAACATTTCTCACAAAGATATTTTCGATAATTCCGCCACGTAAGGTGTTTGTTTTTATACGAATGACGCGGTCCAAAAGAGGGCTGTCCATTTTGCAATTTTCTACAAAAAGATTTTTGTAACCTCCGGAAATTTCACTCCCGATTACAACTCCTCCGTGTCCGTTTTTCATTTCGCAGTTTCTGACGATAATATTTTCACTGGGTTTTGCCCACAGTCGTCCGTCGTTGTTTCGGCCCGATTTTATTGCTATACAGTCGTCACCTGTGTTGAAGTAGCAGTTTTCAATCAGCACGTTTGAGCACGATTCCGGGTCGCAGCCATCGCCGTTAGGTCCGTCGTTTTCCACGTACACCCCTCTCACCGTCAGGTTGTTGCACATGAGCGGATGAATAACCCAAAACGGTGACCTCAGTATCCTCACGCCCTCAATCAGCACATTGTTACACCGGTAGAAATTGATCATCTGAGGTCTCAGACCGTCGGTTTCGGTCAGTATTCTTCGCGAAACGGGCAGTTTTTCGTTGTTCCACTGCATCAGTTTTGGTCGTCCGGTTCGTTGCGAGATATCGCCTTCCTTCCAGCCGAATCGTTCAGCTCCGCATTTCTTCCACCAGTTTTCGTTGGCTGCCCCACCATCCAGCGTTCCCTTACCGGTGATAGCAATGTTTGTTTCGCCATAAGCATAAACGAGCGGCTGGAGGTTGTAGCAGTCTATCCCTTCCCAGCGGGTGAGCACTACAGGGAAGTACTTCGGATCGGTGGTGAAAAGCACCGTAGAGCCTTCTTCGAGGTGAAGGTTTACATTGCTTTTCAGTGTAAGAGGCGCTGTAAACCACGTTCCGGCTGGCACAACCACTTTTCCTCCCCCGTTGAGACTACAGGTAGCAATGGCACGATTAATGGGCTCGGTATTGAGCACCGAGGTGTCGTTGGGCACTGCACCAAAGTCCCGGATGTTGTAATACGCCTTACTGAATTTCGGATCTTTGATGTTTTTCTGTATGGCGGTATAGAGTTTCTTCCAGGCTGCGGACTGATTCTGAGCGCTTACAACTACCACCGAGAGCAACAGCAACGTTAAAATGATATTTCGTTTCATAAAAAATCTTGTTCTTTAATTGTATGGTTTTCTATCGGGTAAATTTAATTTTTTCCTCATATCTGACTTTACGGCATTTTCTGTAATCCTTCCCATTTCACGTTCCACTGTCCATCTTTGGGGAATCCTGGATTTTGGCCTTGGCTGCTATCCCAGCCGGCGCACATTATGGCTACGGCTGTGAGCAAACCTCCGTTGCCGGGCAGGTAAACCCTCAGCCGAGCATCCTGATAATTATGACCGTTCACTAGGTAGGTGTTGGTTTGCTTATCCATCAACAGTGCTCCGACGGCTTTTTCAGGTTCACCCATACGCGCAGCGCACATGGCAGTCATCGGATAGTCCCAGCCCCAGGTTTTATCCCAGTTCCAGTTTTCCAGAATCCAGTTCAGCGTATTTTTCATGTATCCATCAAGGATGAGTCTATTGGCAGGCAGCATACCAACTGCTCCGAGCACCGCCATGTGGTCGGATGTAAAACGGACGTCTTTGTAGGTTTCCGGTGCAGTTTCAGCAGCCAGATAAAGGTGATCGTCGTTATATGTCAGCGGAGATAACTTATTAATCAGTTCATCCCACTCCGGTATCCGTTTTTCACCGTTCCGTTCTCTCCACTTTTGCGCCAGCTCCATGGCAAAGTGCCAGTAAGAGAGTTCGAACGGCGGATTGACAGTTTCTGATGCACGCAGAGTTTCCTGAGCCGGAATAATGCCTTTCAGCACATAGCGGTCCTTTTCCTTTTCATAATCTGCAAAAGAATACATGAATTCTGCGGTTTGCTGCACCAGGTTATAGTATTTCCGGATTGTTTCGGGATTTTTTTCGGTACGGTAAATCAACTCAGCCAGATAAATGAGGTGTGGCTGCTGCCAGATAAGGAAACTTCCCACACCTGAAGGAGCTTCAGAAGCTGTCGGGTCGGTCATTTTCATCCACCGGACACCGTCAAAACCCTGTCTTCGTGCTATCTCACGGGCGGCCGGTAGGGCAGTAAAATACCATCCGAGGGTCTTTTCAAGCATCCTTGGACGGTTCCACAATGCAAACTGAGCCTGATGCCACCAAATCATTTCGAGGTGGAATTTGCCGTACCAGGAGTTATACGTCAGCCCCGTTTCCTGAGGTGGAGTAGATCCGGAACATTGAATGGCCAGCAGATACTGACTCAGTACTACCCTCCGTTCCAGTTCACGGGCACGTGAATCGGTACATGCCGAGAAATCAACGGCAGCACCGGTTTTCCAGAAATTATTCCAGTACTTCATTGCATCGGCAAATGTTTTTGTCACCGTTAGATTTGAATTTTCAGGTTGCAAGGCAGTAAAACGGCAGGTGAAATACAATTCATTTTCATCCGACTGAAGAACAAAATAGTTTTTGGTTTTTTCAATTAACCGCGCTTTATTTTTCCAGTCAATGCTGACATAATAAACCGTACTGTCCAGTTCACGCTTAATGATGACCGATTTATCAGTCCGTTGAATGATTGAAGAGCGGTGTTTGTCGTCCGCATTCCAGTTACATCCGTCGTCGGTATGCAAACCCGTGGGATACGGAAATTGAAATCTGATTGCCGGTTTTTCTCCTTTTGTTTTTATATGCACGGCTACCATGTCAATTTGGGGGTGAACTGAGGTTTCCACAGCATAGGAAGTTTTCCTGACTGAAAAACTGCTTTTGATTACGCCGTTCCACATATCGAGGAGTTGATCCGGATTATGGATTTCGGACAATGCTGCTTCATGCAGATCAAGCCCGATGCAGCCCAGATGAAGCCTGTGCGGATTGGCCCTGAAATAATCGGCAGCTTCCTGCCGCCGTCCTTTTTCACTGAACTGAACGGCGTATAGTTCCTTTTTCCCCCTTCCAAAATCAAATTCTTTGAGTGTTTCCCCGTGTTTAAATCCCTCCGTATTTGGAAAACTGTGCCAGCCCCACTGACTTTGAGTACCGAGCGGCATTCCTCTGCTGTACTCACGCGGAAATGTCTGCAATCCGGTAATATCCACTGTGAACGCAAATTCGCCGTTCCCGACGGAAAGAGCACCCAGCGTATCGATGGCTGTAAGGTGAGGATTGTTACGGTTGACGAGCGCTTTTCGGTCGATCCGGGGTGCGGCATGGAGTCCAAATGAGACTAAAAACAACATCAATGATACACAATATGCCGTTTTTATACAATATGTTTTTTTGAAATAAATCATGAAAAATTACAATTTCACCAGTTTCGAAACAATTATTTTCTCTTTTTCAGATTTTATTCTGACCAAATAAATTCCCCCGGGTAGGAATGATACATCAAGTGCATGAGTAACATGCTGTATCAGCATGATTTTACCTTCGAAGTTGAAGATTTCAACGACTTTTTCATTATAATCGATAAAAAAGAGCATGTCCCTTACAGGATTCGGGTAAAACTGCGTGTTTATTTCCGTAAGGATTTCCACCGGCGTTTGAGGCCGGTATTCAAAGGCTCCCAAATCTGGCGCAGTACCACTGAACGGGAATCCCAGGTCTTTTCCCTTGTCAATCAAATCACTGGAAGAATCCAGTTTCATAAAACCGATATCGGGCAGACTTCCATCCGGATTTCTCGTAGCAACGAGTTCAGTCTCGTCAAAACCCAGGAAATCGGCACCGTTGACTATCACACCGCTGTTTGGCGAAAATGTATTGTACGTATTGGTGGATGTGCCGATGTTGGAGGTATCTTTCAGTGAGGAATAACGATATGAGAGGTTGTTGTGCAGAATGTGTCTTATGCCCGGGCAGTCGAGCGTGGTATCGTTTCCGGTTTTGGTACTTTTAGTAATTTTCTGGCTCAGCATGTTGTAATTTACAGCATTTCTGTAAGCCGAGTTGTTATAGAAATAATGGCCTGTTTCCACGTGGTGGTTGGCGTAGAATCCGTTTGCCTTGTTTCTGTAAGCGAGGCAAAAACGAACTGTAAAGGCTGGAATGGGATTTGGCAGTTTCGATACAACCGGCGCCTGACCATATCCGCCAATTTTGAAACCGGTGCCATTTGCCAGACTTGCAAAAGAGGTGCTGTAGCCGTTATAAAACGACCAGCAATTTTCAAACAACACCGATTCCGAAGCATTGATGCAGTCGTAGCCGTCGTCGCTGTTGAACCAGGCACGGCATCCGCTAATTTTGTTTCCCACCGAGCCTTTGCCCGGGTGAAAGCCAAAACCATCCACATTGCCCCCTTTTTTATCTTCGGATACATTGTCCCAGTTGCGGTAGGCATCGCAGTTGATTACCAGGTTGTTAGAGCCGCTTTGCAGGTAGAAGCCGTTGGCCATGCCATCGTGCATACTGAGCTGCTCGAAAATGTTGTAACTGCCCTGATTCCGGAAACACTCCGACTGCGTATGAGTGAGTATGGTTACCTGCACACCAACCACTTCCAACCCTTTGAAATGGAGGTACGAACCGGTGGTGAAAAATGCCGTAACGCGATAACCGGCTGGTTTTACGGCCGAAAAGTCAAATACCGGTTTTTCGCCCGGATAAGCCCAGTAATGAATTCTTTTTGAAACAGACGAACCGCTTTTATTGAAATAGTTGACAATCTTATACGGTCCGAGCGAAACGGTAAACGTGATATCCGATTCTTTCAGGTAGTAGGTTCCTCCTCTTGCAAACACTGTATCTCCACCCGCCACAACCTGTTGTGCTTTCATCAATGTGGCAAAAGGAGCCGAAACAGAGCCATCACCAGTAGCATCGTTTCCATCGGGAGCAATGTAAAAGGTTTTGGCAGGAAGGGTATTTGTCAGAAGGATAAATGATAAAAACAGAATGAGATTTTTCATTTGTGGTGTTTTTTATTGCTGTTATAGCTTTTTACAATGCGGATTATCGTAACTTAATTTTTTGGTTAAAGTTACTTCACCTCTATCACCGTCTCATACTCACCCTCAATTCCTTCCGCTTTTGCTTTTAATTTAATGGTTCCGCTGTCTTTATTTGCCTGAATAATGGCGTAACATTCACCGTAGTAAGCGTTTCGCTCACCTGTTTTGGACGAAGCGTGACTCATAAAATCTCCATTATCGGTGGCCAAAATTATTCCTGCTCCTTCTACAGAAAATTCGATTAAATGGTCGGCGTCCGGTACCCGTTCGCCGTTTGCATCGGTAACTACAGCTTTTACAATCGAAACATCGTCCCAATTATTCGTAATGGAAGTTTTTTGCGGAATTAATTTGATTTTAGCAGGATAACCGGCAGTTTTATGAACTTCCGTTGCAACCACTTTTCCGTTTGTGCGAGCTTCGGCACGCAGTTCTCCTTTGAAATAGTTGATATTCATCCGGATCGGTTCGTGGTTTTTCGAAACTTTTCGAATTCCCTGAGATTCATTGTTTACAAAAATCTCAATTTCTTCTGCATTTGAGAAAACTTCTATATAAGCCTCTTCGTAGGTAATCGGATCCATCGGCGTCCAATCGTGCACCCACTCGCCGCGCCCGGCATTGTCAGCCCGTCTGATTACAGAAATGGCTGGTTTACCACCCCACCACACTTTGCGAAGCAATCCGTTGCGCTTCCAGCCTCCGGTTTTGTCAAAAAGCCCTTCAGCAAATGCAATCTGAGGCCAAAGTGCTTCACCCAAATAATCAAAACCGGGCCACAGGAACTGCCCCATCATAAATTCGTTATCCCGCAATGCAACGTATGTTTCCACATCGTGAACATTTTCCGTTCCGATTACTTTTCGTTTCGGATTTTGAGTATGCGCAGCCAGCAGTTCCGCAGGACGGTAATTTTGACCAACTACGTCCATCATATCGGCAAAACCGTTGTTGTAAACCCCCGACACATTCGGGCGGAAAAGCGCCATCGTAACCGGACGGGTCGGGTCAAGCTGGTGAACCAGATCTTGCTGTTGTTTGTATTTTTTTAAGCCGGCTTCGTTGTTTAGATTATCACGAATCTCATTCCCAACGCTGTAAAGCACCACAGAAGGGTGATTTCGGTCGCGTTTGATCATGGCTGTGAGGTCGCGCTCCCACCAATAATTGAAATAAAGGTGGTAATCGTGAGGATTTTTGGCGTATTCCCAGGTATCGAAATTCTCGTTCATCACCAGGAATCCCATCCGGTCGCAAAGGTCATAAAATTCGGGCGCCATCGGATTGTGAGCCGTGCGGATAGCATTGATTCCGGCTTCTCTCAGCTTATTGAAGCGGTATTCCCAAATACCGAGCGGCACAGCAGCGCCTACTCCGCCGCCATCGTGGTGGAGACAAACACCGTACATTTTCATCGGTTTTTCATTCAGGAAAAATCCTTTTGCAGCATCAAATCGGAGACTTCTGATTCCAAATGAATTGGTTTCGTTGTCCAACACCGTTTTGCCTTCCAGAACCTGCGTTACCAATGTATAAAGATTGGGAGTTTCGGTGCTCCAGAGCGCCGGTTTGGCAACTGTAATATTTTGATCGAAATTTAAAGAGGAATTTGCCGGAATTTTTTTAGAAACGGACGCTGATTTGATTTCTTTTCCATTGCTGTCAACCACGGTCGATTTCACGGTTACGTTCTTGACCCGATCCGTATTATTTTCCAACTGGATATACGCTTTTACGGTTGCACGTGCAGAAGTAACTTCCGGTGTAGTTACGAAAACGCCCCAATGTGCCAAATGCACCGGATTTTTGATAAGCATCCGAACGTGGCGGTATATTCCGGCGCCCGTGTACCAGCGTGAAGCCGGCTGTGGGATATTATTGGCACGAACGACGAGCCAGTTTTTCTCATTTTCACCAAAACGAATGTGCTTAGTCATGTCATATTCAAATGAAGTGTATCCATACGGCTGAATTCCTAGTAATTGGCCGTTAATATAGACTTCGCTGTTTGCCATCACGCCGTCAAACTGAATCAGGATTTTATTTCCTTTTTCTGAAGCAGGTATTGAAAATGATTTTCTGTACCAACCATCACCGGCAGGCAAATAACCGCCACCGCGACCGGTTTTGTTGTACTTATTGTAACGACCTTCGATGCTCCAGTCATGCGGCACATCAAGCTGACGCCACTCAGAATCGTTGAAAGATGGCTGAATGGATTCCTTAAAGGTTCCGGTTTTGAAACGCCAGTCCTTGTCCATACTTACTGTTGTTCTGCCGGTTTGAGCCAAGATGTGGAGGCAGATAAATGCAGTGATTATCAGTATTGCAGTTCTTTTCATAGATGTTTTTTTTTGTTGCAACATTTGAATTCTATTTTTTAAAAAAATCTCCCCCCCTGCCAAGCAGCCCCTCTTTTTAAGAAAAAATGCAGTATTGTTCAGTTTTGTTTGGGGGAAAATAAGGACAATAACCTGAACGACTTCCGAAAGTTAAGCAAAAAAAACAATTTCTCAATATTTCACTTTCACTTTTTCCGGATTAAAAACGTGTATTTGCCAGATCCTGCCATCACTTTTACAAACTGCCCGGTCACTTTGCCTTTCTGTACCTTTCCGTTTACTTCCAGGTGATATTTCTTATCCACCAGCGGAAGCCAGATTTCAGTTTCCGTATTGGCGGGGGTAACCGTTTGCATGGAGAAGAAATGACCCTGTTCGTTTACAAACGACACTTCCACTTCACCCCGTACGGAAGGAAATGTAAGGGTAGCATGATGCAGATCAGCCGGCTGCGGTTGAATCCGAATCTTTCGGAAACCCGCTTCCAGTGGTTCGATGCCAAACAGTTTCCGGGTAATAATATTTGCCGGAGCGGCACCCCAGGCATGATTCCAGTCCTGATTGGGTTTGTATTTATTGTCCCAGGCTTCCATAGTGATGGTAGAGCCCGATCGGATCATGTTGTACCAGCTTCGCTCGCTCACCGACGTGAGAAGCTGAAGCGCATATTCCGCCTCGTGAGCATCGTACAGTGCATCCAGCAAGAACTGCGAACCATACACGCTGCAAGCCATTCCCCTTGATTTTATAAATTCAGTAACCGGTTTCATGTATTTCGGAGGCACCATTCCGAAAGCCAACGGGAACATGCTGGCATGAAGCGATGCGTGGAGTGTATCTATTCCGTCGCGGTAACATCCTCTACCGGCATCTAAAAAGAGTCTGTTGAATTGTCTTTTAACCTTTTCAGATTCGGCAGCATAAAACTTCTGATCAGCTGAATTTCCGATTACACCTGCAATCCGGCTCATTATTTTCAGCGCTTCGTAGTGGTAGGCATTCACCACGGCATTGAAAGGGGTGAATACAAATCCGTCGGCTTCGCCCGGATTTTCCTTTTCAGTGCCTGTTGTACCGCTCTGGGGCCAGTCCACGATATCTCTCAGCGATTTACCCCTGAAATGAATGGAACGGAAAAAAGCTTCGTTCATCCTGCCGGTTCGGGTGGAAATGAGTCCGTTGTCTTCCTTCAAATCCATCAGCGTTTTTGCTTTCAGGTCTTCGTAGGAGCGTTTCAGTGAAGCATCATTGCCTGTGTACATGTAATCGTTCCACGCGATGAGCAGCGATTGCAGGTTCCATTCCGTGGGCCAGGTAGGATTTTTCAGCAGGTATTCGTGCGTACGACGTGCCATGGCATATTCCCTGTCTACCGCATAATGGCTTAACTGGTTGATGAGTGCATCGGCTTCGTAGGCTATCCGTTCGCGGTCGCCGTCCACGTAGGTACCCGCGAAAGAAGTTGCACGGATGGAATGTTTGCACAGCTCCCAAACCTGATTTAACACCGTATCCGACGAGTGAAAAGCGGCTGCCCGGTCGTTGAACGGATAATGTACCGTTTGCCTCACGACATCACCGGTTGAAATCGTTCCGGAATAATTCTCAATTTCGCAGTAGCGGAAAGGGAACACTTCGCCGGTAAAAGCAGGCATAAAAACCGGATCAACGAGGCTTTCGTTTGCTTTGCGGGCAGTATTTTTGGTATCGGGTCTTATTTTCAGCGCGTAGGTATGTGTACCGGCCGCCAGCGGAAGCACATATTTATCGTATCGGATGGTGGCTCCGGGGCGGCGGTTGATTCTTCCGTTTTGGCTAGCTTCACCCAGGTGGATGATTGCCGTATCATTTCCGTTTTCGGAGGTGAGAGTCACTTTCAGCTTACCGAATGCAGCTTTGCCGAAGTCGATAAAAGAATAGTTTTGGCCCTTCAGCATTTTTACAGCATATTCATCGGTGATTTGGAGCGGATAGAAGGACGTTTTTCCATCCATTCCGGCGGCGGTAATAAAACTTTTAATTTCTGAAAACGGGCTCGCCAGACCGTGATTGTCCCATATTCTGACTTTCCAGTAATACACCTTTGCAGGGCTGAAGGCTTCACCCGGATACCTGATGGATACGGAATTGTCGCTTTGCACTTTTCCGCTGTCCCATATATCCGGTTCGTTGTTTTGAAGTTTCAGACGGGTGGAGGCAAGCATGATTTGATAAGCAGTCTGCACTGTGCCCGGCATCCGGCTTTGTACCACCCAACCGAAATGCGGATTCGGATTTCGGATTTCTGCCACCTGGTATCTTTCAACGGCTGTGCTCAGTTCAGATAACTGCATGGACGAGAGGTAGCCATCCAGGAATACCCTATCGGTGTGTTCAAGCATTTCGGTGGTGAGGCTGACTGGCGCCGGCAGCAAGTCAGATTCTCCGGTGAATTCCATTTTTTCATCCGGCAAAAGCAGTTGAGAATAGAATGCACTATTTTGTGCATTTATTACAAAACAACTCAATACGACTCCTGCTATGAGGAAAAATGCTTTGGTGTATTTCATTCCGGATTTAGTAATGGTCATCGTAATTTCAGTAAGAAGCTGCCAGCGGAAAGAGGTAAAAACTGCGCGCTGGTTTGAAGTCGAGCATCCACTGATCAACTACCACGTGGTTATCCAGTGCGGTGATTACGAGTGTGTGTTTTCCTTTCGAAATTTTGTGCATGGTGTTTCTGATAGCCTGACCGCGCATCACGTTTTCTTTCCAACCTTCGGAGCGGTATTTTTCCCTGAACGAACAGATTTGCGGTTCTCCGCCATCCATACTGACGCTGAAGCGGATATCGCCCTTGTCGTTGGGTTGGGTAGGAATCACGGCAGTACGCAGGACCGCTTCACCCTCCCACGGACTTTCAAATTCGTAAGTCAGCGAACCGCCTTTCGGCAATGAAACCGCATTCATACTGTGTCCGAGTGACTGAACCGTGAAAGCGCCATTGGTTGCTTGTTTGAAATCACACGCATTCGAAGCAATGCAACTGTCATTTGCCACTTCATTCAGTGGTTTTGAACTTGCGTTCCGGATATTGCTGTATTTATCAATTTCTTTGTCTGTCGGCGCCAAAGGTAATGTCGGAGCATAAAAAACGTATAAATCACGCGGATTATGAACCATTGAATGTTTCCATTTCCCGCCTGACATTTCATTATTATAAAAGTCGGTCAAACGGCGGATTTCCTGATAGGCGTTCATACTTTTCGCACTTGCCACCATTAAATCGTGGTCTCTTTCCCATCGGGTGAAGTTATAGTTTCCGGCAGCTATGGCCCTTGCGCGCTGCGCTTCGAGCATTTTAACCGCCATAGCCGCAGCAGAAAAAACAGGGTATTTTATATGAGAAAAGAAAGCATCTTTTTTACCGGCCGGAATGGTTTTTTCTACTTCCGAAACGGTTTTTTTTACATTTTCACAGGCTTCCAGGTATCGGTCGAGTTCACCGCCAAATTCAGTTAAACTGAACTCCGTATCTTTCACCGGCGACCATCCGCGGGCATACACTTTTTTGTCCAGTTCCACCTGACTCCATCCCATGAATTCAGGCTTCCTCATGCCGCAAAGGCGATAAAATTCCAGCATGGCAGGGAGCAGATTTTTACCGGCAGATTCTCCAAACTCGCGTTTCAACCAGTTTTCATGATGATTTTTGATGGTTGAGGGTGTAATGGAATTGATATCCCAGGCCATATCAAGAAAAAACTCCAGGTCGTAAGCGGCAGGTTTGAGGTCGTGTACATTTACTATCCACAAGCGGCGGGCATTGTAATTGTAAGCTTCACGCATTTCGTTGTAAATAAGCCCCGGTTGTGTGGTAGTGAGCCACAGGTAATCGTGCGGACGGCCCCAGTAACTTAAATGGTAATACACGCCTGCTCCTCCGCTTCGTTTTTGCTGCTCCGCATCACTAAGGCGGGTCATGTAGCCATAATTATCGTCGCACCAGGTGAGCATCACATCTTCGGGCACATCCAGTCCGTTATCATAAATCTGAAGGACTTCTTTATACGGAACAAATTGCTGCGGAATCTGCTCTATGTTCGGATTTACGTATTGCTTTAACAGGTTGCGCTGATCATAAATTACCTGTTGCAAAGCCTCCTTCTGTTCCTTCATGGTTTTCACTCCTTCCATGGCGCCGTCGTGCACGCCGCGCATCCCGATGGTATAAACATTATCTTTTCCGTCCACTTCTTCGAGCCGTTCGATCCAATAACCGGTTACCGACTGTTTGTTGGTGATGTAGTTATATCTGCCGCGCTTATCTTCGTTCCATTCACCTACGTTATTGCGCATCAGCGGTTCGCAGTGGGATGTGCCGATGACTATGCCACAACTGTCGGCTGCTTCTTTGGCACCTTCGACAAAATAAAACGGTGTGGTAGTGCCGTGCATTCCCGGCCAGATGGCATTGGCACGAAGGCGCATCAAAAGTTTGAAAATTTCTTTATACGTACGGGCACCTATTCTGCCCTTTTTATCCGTCGGTTCGAAAGTCATCCAGCTCCAGGGCTGCATGGTCCAGTCTTCGTCGTTGAGGAATATTCCGCGGAACTCTACGGACGGGCTTTGGAATGTTTTAAAATTGGCAGGGAGTATGAGTTTGTTTTGTTTTTCGGGGGTTACATCGCTCCACCAGATCCAGGGTGAGACACCGGCTTTGCGTGAAAGTTCGAGTATGCCATAGGCGGTTCCTCTGCCGTCGCTACCGACAACGTATAGTTTTTTATCTTTGCCTTTTCCTAAAACAGAGATAAAAAAAGCATCTTTTTTAGAAGTTAAATCATTGACAGGAATACCAAGCCGTTGAAACGCTTGTTTTTGTTGTGCTGAAATATTTTTATCGTCCAATTGAACAATAGAAATTTTAGCATCTTTTTCTGAAGTTTGCTTGGGAATAATACCTGTTACCTGCTCTAAATCGTTCTGAAACATTTCCAATGCAACCGAAACAACAGGTTTTGAAGCTGTAACCGAATAGCTGACAGGCTGTTTTCCATCAAACCAGACGAAACCGGATGCTGAAAAAGCATGGACTGAGAATAGAAAAAGAATGTTTAGAACGAAAAGTCGTGGCATCATTATACGTTGATTATCAGGAAATTGACGTACTCTTTTTTCGCCAAATGTGCTTTTGGTTGTGTATTTTTAAGAAGTCAGAATCCTGCAGGTTAATTTCGAAGGCAAATATAAAAAATCAACCTGACAGGACGATAAGATAATTGATTGAAATGCTAAGATATTTGACAGAAAGAACAACAACAAAGAATCGTTCAAAAATTCTTCGACGTTTTGAAGTTTTCCAGTTTCTTATTTATTCAACTTTTTTAAAAGCTCATAATAACGTTACCGCCATCATTCCTACAATTACCTCATTGGCTACTGATTTCCATTGAATGGATTTAAGTTCTTTTGTATTATCCAACGGAAGATCCAGAATAACTCCGGCACCACCAACTATTTCGCGTTGTGAAACCTCTGTTTTACTAATTTTAGCTGCTTTTTCCATATCCCGGCTCACTATGCCGGATTTGAATAGCACCCGGTAAGGACGTGGAGCATTGATTTTGAAAGAATATCCATTGGTATAATAATCTTCCTGAAGAGGACACCATGTTTCGGGGTTTTTCAAAATTAACTCTGACACAGTTCCATCGGTATAATAAACAGTTACCGCTCCGTTGGTAATTCCGTATTGCATAGGCTGAGTGGTTCCTGCCATCAGCAGGTAGGCATGTTTGGCTTTACCGCTCAAGGGCACAGCAATTGAATCGGGATAATTGTCCCACAAGGTGGTAAAGGCAATGTTGTTTTTGCCAACCGGAATACGGAACGGTACACCAAACGGTGTTTCAAAAATTTCGTTCTTAATGGCCTCCCTGAACCCTTTATCATCTATCTTGTAAGTCAGTTTTGGTTGACACCATTCACCAACACCCTGAGCAGGTGTTTGCATGGTAGTGAAAGGTGAACGAGGCGACACGTAACGATTTCTAAAGATATCTGTAACTGCAGCATTTAATGCATTATCCATTTTTACAGTTACATACTCTTGCTTTTTGGAGGCATCCAAATTGATTGAGTAGTTCTCTGTCAGTGGTTGGGTTTTCTCTTTGTAGTCATAATTTACAGCATTCCACCATGTCATTTGTCCTTGTTTGTACTTTTCGAAAATGGTACCGTTGGTTTTAAGATTAACCGGATCAATGTTTTGCGGATTGAATTTTTCCACGATATTGTTTTTATCAAAACCGGAATGGGCGATCTCTTTTCCTCCCCATTCTATTTCAACCTTGTATTTACCGGCTGTTTCGCAGGGGATTTCAATCAGCGGAGTGTTGACAGCCTCTTTCAACGTCCATTTAACGGACTTACCGTTCACTTTTACCACAATAATTTCATCCTTGATGGCATTTACCTGCAAAGTCAGACTCAGCGGTTTGGGAAAACGGCTGGTTACGTTATATAAATCTTTGTTTCCTTTTCGCTGGAATTTATAATCTACATCCGGTTGGTTGATCTCAGCAAAATTCCATTCAGCCGGAAATCCCGGACGAATGATCAACTTGCCATGCAAGGCATCCGGAATAATACCAAAAAGCCCCTGTACCACATCGCGGGAGTAAACGCCGATTACATCGCCAAAGTCGCGATAAATTTCACCCAAAGCCGCATCGTAGTAGCTGATTTGACCAATGTTAGCGGGTGAGTTTCCGAGATACATACCATCCAACACGGCACTTTTAAACAGTTTGAAGGCTTCATCCGGACGACCTGCCTGCCAATATGCCAATGCAGTATGTCCCACTTCTGCAAAAGCAACATTATTCAAACTCCAGTTGTAAGGCATCCAATTGGTAGTAGCAAGGGTATGATATTCTCCATTAACATCATTCGATTTTACCGGAATATGAGCTATTTGTTTATCCACATAACGTGTTGCCTGATATGCCTGAAAAATATCGGGTATGTCAGAGTCAATAGCGGTATAAATAGTCCACAATCCTGCATCGGGGTGTACCATTTTGTTACCCATAAAATCGACAAACTCAGCCCACCACCCTTTATCTTTCAGCCAAAGTTTCTTGTTAATCGCTTTAAAAATTGTTTCTGCCTCTTTTTGATAGGGTGCAGGATCTTCGCCAATCAGCGTAGCTATTTCAGCAGCTATTTTATTGGCACGATAGTTATAAGCCGAACCTACTGTTGTTCCACCACTGTTGTACATCAATGCATCTGAAGCCCAGGTGGCAGCATAAGCCTCATACAGACCGTCATTATCAGGATCCCAGTTGCGTTTTTCCCATTCCAGACTTAATTTGATGGTTGGGAATATTTTACGGGCGTAGTCCAAATCGCCTGTCCACTTCAGGTGCCAGAGTAATTCGTCGATATACACCAAATTCATATCATAGTGGTGCATCTGTTTGTTGTTTTGGGGGTTCCGACAAATGTAACCGTTGCTATACATCGGGGTTCCCCATTTTTTAAGCGCCCTTGTCATATTGAGAGCAGTATCCTGCTGTGGGTGCGGGTAAATTGGTTTCACATCAGTCACCTGCGAAGCTGCATAATTATCGAAATGAATACGGGAGCGGTCGTGCCAGCCCAGCACATCGCCCATATAAGCCGCTCTCCAGCCTGTCAAAGGCATGCGCCAACCGATACATCCGTGCGACCAGACTTTTCCATCCCAATCGCCATCGGCTGCCATAGCAATAGTTCCTCCCAAAGTATTAATAAATGCATCAGGTGTTTTAATTTTCAGCGTATTGGCAATTTTCAACCGACTGACATCGGTTGCAGCATAGAGTTTTTCACCCTCAGTTTTTTGAACCGGTTTTAGTACTGTGCTGTCAAACACCATATAACCGGCACTCTTCCCCAAATCGAAAGAACATGTTTTTAAAAGCACCGGATTGGCAGGCATTTCGAAGGTGTCGGCTGGTCTGACGCCCAAATCACCACTGCGATCCAGTTTGTTATAGCCAATTTCGGAAGTCATTCCAACAAGTTGTAATCCTTTGATTTTTTTCGACAACTCAAATTTCCAGATTGCTCCTTCTTTATCGAAAAAAGCCTGCACTGAAACACGTAAAACAGCATCACCCAATCTTTTGTCTTTCAATTCATAATCGCGCCGTCCGGGTTTGTAAACCGATTTGCAGTATTCCATGGAGTCGAGCGCTATTCTTGTTTTTCCGAGTTGGATTTTGAATGCAATGTGCCGGTTGTCTGTGCCCGAATAACTGGCAAAAACCGGACGGTCGCTGGTTTCGATGCGAAAAGTTGAATATCCGCCATAAAGTGCCCGTGTAAAACGATTTTTGCCATTGATACAAACAAAATCTTCGCCTTCGGGTCGGTATTGCAACGGACGAATAGCGTTTATATCCTTTTTATTCAATTTTAAATGATCCTGAAAGTCGCCTGCTTTTTTGAAAGTCTGGGCGGATAACGGAGCAACGATAAAAAACAGGTGCCAAACAAGCAGTGCAGTTACGTATTCTGCAATAATATTTTTGGACATTACATTCATTAATATATTGTAGTATAACATTTTAAAGTTACAGGTTCACCAGTTCCGGTTCCTTCTTTATCGATGCCGATAACAGGCCATCCATCGCTACGCCAGGTCATTGGTTGCAAATGAATGATACGTCCGTAAACTCCTTTGTCCTGAAAATGAATAAACCAGTCTTCTTTGCCGTTAGGTGTAGTTACCCAACCTCCCTGGTGAGGTCCGTTAATATTTGTCGTTCCTCTTGCCAGTACAATTCTTGAATCGTAAGGACCGTAAATGTCTTTCGAGCGCATGGCAAGTTGCCATCCGTTCCCGACACCTCCCGCGGGTGCAAAAATCCAATACCATCCACCGTGCTTATATAATTTTGGTCCTTCGATAGTAGGATTCACGCCATGTCCTGAATAAACAACCCGACCCTGCCCGTCGATGACAGAAGTTCCATCTTTCGACAATTTATTGACTATAAGCAGTGAACTCTGCCGGATGCGGCTTCCTGCCAAAGCGTGAACCAAATATACATTTCCATCTTCATCCCACAATGGACAAGGGTCTATAAAACCCCTTCCTTTCTTGACCATGACGGGAGCCTCCCATTTCCCACGCGGATCCTTAGTGCGCACCATGTAAATTCCAAAATCCGGATCACCCCAATAAATGTAGAAGTACTTTTTGTGATAGCGAATGGATGGAGCATAAACTCCAAGTCCGAGTTTCGGAATATAGTAAAAATCCGATGGTTCAAGATCACTAATCGCATGTCCTACAATACTCCAATTAACCATATCATTGGAATGGAGTATGGGTAGTCCCGGCGTACAGTTGAAACTGGATGCTGTCATGTAATAATCTTTTCCAGCCCTGCATACGTCGGGATTGGAATAATCGGCAAAAATAATTGGATTGTTATAGCTTCCGTCACCTTTATCAGGTGTCCATACAGCAGATGGATTATCAGCAAAAGTGAATCTTATGATACAGCATGCAATTATGGTCAAAAAGAATGAACGATTCATACAAAAATCAGTTTTGAATAAGTAAACACCTAAAATTTGTATATAGAAAAATCAAATGAGAAAAAAACAAGTCAAATTAAATGAACTATTTAAAATGCAGGGCAATTTTAAGATGTTGTTTTTTTGCGTTTTTTACAAACAGTTCAGCAACTTGCAATGCTCCGGCGTGGCACAAATGTGTGGAATCCAATCCATTTTTCCGCATGGTAAATAAGTCTTTCGATTTTTCCGTGCCCAAATCTGTCACTAATTTTCGTGTAAGTGCTTCCATATCCACCAAAGGTGTTTTTGTTTCTCTGGCAACCGTACGAACCACCTTCAGATAATCACCATGCGTATCCAACAGATTTCCGTTACCATCAAAATGCCGGCGAACCACAGGTGTGCACAACATCGGATTCGCTCCTTTTGATCTGGTTTCTTCAATAAACTTCTTAAGGTTCTGTTTGAATGTTGTATTGGCATTAGTGTGTAATAATGAATCAGGTTTCCCGTCGTTATGTCCAAACTGAATAATCACAAAATCACCGGGTTTAATACTGTCCAAAACAGCTTGCCAACGCTTTTCGGCAATAAAACTTTTAGTACTGCGACCACTGGCTGCTTTATTTTTTACCACCACACCATTTTTTACAAACTGTGCGAACTCAACTCCCCATCCTGATTCAGGTTTCCGTTCAGGCTTTTTAGAAGCCATGGTGGAATCGCCTATCATCCAAATAGTTACATTTTTTGGAGGTGCAATGAACGAAAGAAAAAATATTGTGAGAAAAACGACGATAATTATCTGAAAAAGTGATTTCATAACTATTCATTTATAAATAATCCAAATCCGACTAAAGAGGGCTACTGTTTAAACACATAGAAATAACTTCAATGTACTATCCAATAGCCCTCTTCAGTGGTTTCGGGGGACTACTTTACTTCATATATTTCTGCTTCCACAATACGCAATTGTCCGTTTACCTTAGCTGCATTCGGTTCTTTGAAAAGGTCGAGTTCGCCGGCAGTTTTAGCTGCTACTTCTACAATACCTCCAAAAGCATCCTTGTCTTCGGCCGAACCTGTAAGTTTTATGGTTACAAAGCGTCCGCGAGTGGGCTTGAACGGGATATTGATATAACCTAATGATTTTACGGTTTCACCTTCCCACACTTTTGTATCGCCCACAAAAATCTGAATCGGATATGAACGCATGCGCCATCCGGTCAGTTTCAGATCAATTTCGTTAATAGTGGCATCGTGCTCCAACTCATATTTTATCCAGCCTGTCGATAATTTACCATCATTTTTCCATTCCGAAAGTTCATTATCATCAAAACTGTTGGCTACTTCTGCTTCGTTGCTTCCGGCAGTTGCGGCAATAATATCTACCGAATGTCTTTTGATTGTAAAAGACTCACCAGAAGGTGTTTCTCCCCGCGATAAGTTGGTTGGCAGGTGGTCAGCAGCAATATAGGAAGATAAACCATCTTTTTCCTGAACTTTCACCGAAGAAAACTCTACGGTTGCAGGTTTTAAAAAAATAGATTTATCCAATGCCTGTGCTGTAAGTTTAATTTTTCCTGCTTTATGGGTTGACCGAATTAAAACCCTGTTTACACCACATTCCACAGGTAATTGTTTCTCTAAAATATAATTACCTTCTTTTCCGTGTGCTATTCCGCCGCGCCATTCGCCTTGTCCTTCGAGTTTAAAATCAATCATTGTATTATCCAGCGGGCATCTACGACCTGCAGCATCAACTACTTCTATTTCTACCAAAGCCAAATCGGCGCCATCTGCTTTAAAACCATCGGGGGCAGTCATTAGCTTCAGGGTAATGCCTTCGGGTTTTCCCACCGTTTCTTTGGTGGCTCGCGATACAATTTTTCCGCTATTATCGTAGCTAACAGCTTCCAATTTTCCGGCTTCCCATTTTACATTTTCAAATGTAAATAAAAATCCGGTACTGCGAACACCAAAGCCCTGCGATTTTCCGTTCACAAACAGTTCTACTTTTTCGCCTGTTGAAGCAACCAATACTTCTTTGGTGTCACGAAGTGTAGGATTTCCTCCATCTACCGGTGCATTGAAAGGTTGTTGCCAGTGACCACAAATATACGAACCCGGTTTTTCAATATCTACCCAGCCATTCCACATCACCTGATGCGCATAGAAAGCCTCTTTCGGTACACGCATGGCATCTACCACACCGCTTCGTCGGTAATTTTCTTTTCCACGCCAGTGTGTATTCGATTCGTGAAAGTGAATTTTCAGACCGCCGCTGCTTACCCGTTTTCCTGTACCGGGCCGAACCTGATAATAATCATTCCAGCGTGCTATAAGTTCTTTGAAGAATGAATCCTGATTGCGGTTGTAGGGAGATGTATCGATGACTTTGCCGGTTTGCTCGCCCATTACCGAGCGGTAATATTTGGTTCCTTCACCATCTTTATGATAAGGAAATGAATAGTCGTCCCAGTTAAACCGCAATGCTTCGTCGCGGCAATATTCCGTGGCAAACAACGGTTTTCCGGCACTCTTGTTGATATAGAGCATTTCGCCACCATATTCAGCCACTTTGCTATCCAGCATTTCACGCGACCCAATAGCACGTCCTCCGTAAGGATCGTACAAGTCGCGAATTGCTTTAAGTTCAGCCATGTGTTCTTCGCTGATGGCTTCATTGCCGCCTTCATAAAAGATCACACTCGGATTGTTGCGATTATATATGATTGCATCACGCATCAACTCTACCCGGTGCTCCCAACGGCGACCATCCACATCTCTTTCAGCATCTCCGGCAGGCATCAATTGTATTAAACCTACTCTGTCACAACTTTCCACATCCTGTTTCCAGGGAGTTACATGCATCCAGCGAACGGTATTGGCATTGCTTTTCACCATCAGTTGATTGCTGTAATCGCTCAGCCAGGCCGGAACGGACATTCCCTGCGCCGGCCATTCGTTGCTGCTTCGCTCAGCATAGCCTTTAATCTGCAACACCCTGTCATTCAGCCAGAAAAGTCCGTTAGCAAAGCGGATTTTACGGAATCCGGTGCGGGTTTTCACCACATCAACCGGTTTGCCGTTCACATTCAGGATGGTGTATACATTGTACAAATAACCGTAACCCCACGACCAGAAATTCAGGTCGCTGATTCTTTCGCTTGTTTTCAATGTTTTCGTTTCTCCGGCTCCAATGGCTTCAGGCTTTGATTTATAGGTTTTGATAATTTTTCCATCCAAATCTTCAATTTTCACCTCCAGTTCAACCATTTGCTGCTCAGGAAACTCGTTTTTGATTTGCGATTCAGCAAACACCTGTGCCGTGCGGCCGGTAATGTCAATTTCACGGGCATAAATATACGTACCGGTAGTTTGTAAATTACTGTACAGAGGCAATGTCTGGTACACACGGGAAGCCACATGCAGATATACATTTTTAGGAATGCCGCCGTAATTTGCATTAAAATTCCGGTCGTTCCACTGATAGCTGGATCCGGTGGTATGTTCTTTGTATCGCCATGAATTGTCAATTCGGGCAGACAGTACATTATCTCCGGTGTAATTTACTTTATCGGTAATATCAAAGCCAAAGGCCATCACTCCGTTTTCGCTCCAACCGAGGGATTTACCGTTAAGGAAAAATTCACCGCCAAAACGTATTCCTTCAAATTCGAGAAAAATTTTCTGATCTCTGGCGTTTTTGGGCAGCCGGAAATGCTTGCGGTACCAGACAATGGTATCTGTATGCTCCAGGATGCTTATCCGAAAGGCTTCGTCTTCGTTGAAGGCTGCCGGTAAAGTCACTTTTTTCCAACTTTTATCAACAATCTGTGATTGTTCAGCGCCCTGCATATCGCCGATTTTTAACAACCAGTCAGAGTTGAAGTTGTATTTCTCTCGCGCCGAAGTTGAAATAATAATTCCTGTGAATAGAAAACATAAAATCAACAGGTAAAATTTAAGACTTTTCATTTTTATGTTGTTTGTTCATGAATGTTACTTGTAAGTCCAAAGTCTCACTATTTATCGTAAATATTCTAAAGTTTTATTACAAAACCGCTCTCAGGTTCTACATCTATAAATACTTTTCCCCGTTTATTCACATGTAGAAGCTGTAATTTGGGTGTTCTATCCTTGCTGTTGTAGAGATATGTGATGTTTCCGCTCAACATCGGTAGGGTAAGTTTGAATTTTTTTACATTCTTTTCAGCATTTATTCCGGCAATATACCATTCATCACCGCTCCTTCGTGCCAGCACTACAAATTCGCCCGGATAGCCGTCGATGAATATTGTTTCGTTCCAAAGCGTGGGAACTTTTTTCATGAAATCAATTACAAAGGAAGGCATATCGGTCAGGTTATTGGGTGTGATGCCAAAATTCTGAATGGGTGTTTGAAACAAAACAGATGTTGCCAACTGGAAAGTTTCGGTTGTTTTTCGGATTCTGCCGCCATCGTTATTGCGGTTGTGAAGTTTGTTGAGCAGCACCGGACCAAAATCCATGGAGCCGACCGTATTTCTGATGAACGGATGAAGCGAAGCGTTATAAGCCTCTGTATCATTGGCATACTGACCGAAAATAAGATTTTCAGATGCAAGTACTGCTTCACTTCCGGCAAAATTCGGGTACATCCTCTCCCACCCGCGTGGCAGCGTGCAACCGTGAAAAATTACTGCCAAGCCATAATCGTTGGCATCTGAAAGAATATCTTCGTACAGCTTCATCGTTTCCTGTTTGTCGCCACCGAAGAAATCAACTTTAATTCCCTTGATTCCGAGGCTCTGCATCCACGCCATCTCTTTTTTCCTTGCAAAAGAGGTATTCATAATATTCTTCGGGCTTTGAGGAGCGTCGTTCCAAAAGCCGTTTGAGTTGTACCAAAGGCACAATTCTACTTTTTTGGATTTGGCATATTGCGCCAATTGAGCTATTCTGTCCCGCCCGATATTTACATCCCAGGCTGCATCCACGAGGATGAATTCGTAGCCGAGTTTGGATGATAAATCGATGAAGGTTTTTTGGTCAGCGTAGTTTATGCTCGGATCCTGCCACAGCAGCCAACTCCAGGTTGCACGGCCGAATTTAAGTTTTTCGTGCGGTTCGTATAGCGGTTTCACCACATCAAAAGCCACCGTAGTTTCCACAATCGGTTTCAAATCATCCCCCACGGTAATCGTACGCCAGGGCGTTTCGCCGGGCAAAGAAATGCCGGGTTCAGCGCTTCCCATGCCGTTGTTTTCTTCTTTTTCGGGAAAAGCGATGGAATAAAGTCCGTCATAAGTCGGGTCGCTGAGCTTGGAACCGCAATAAAGACTGCTTACACCGGTTTCCGAGACTAAAACCCAGCCTTTTTTGCCCACATGAAATAAGCCCGGGAAAGTAAAACCTATTCCAAATCTCGATTTTTCACCAAGCGGAGCATCGGGTTGGTATCCTTCTTCGTAACTTGGTTTGGTTTTCATCCAACCAGATAACGATGGTGCCTGCGGAGTGAGAAATGTGGTCGTTTCTTTGGGAAATTTGAATCCGGTCGTCTCTTTCAACACCATACATCGGGCGGTTTCACCGTTTTGTGCCAACATGTATTTTATGGCAATATCGTTGTTACTTACCCGGAAAACAATCGAAAAACGCTCTTTTTTAAAGGTTTCATAAGTTGCAACCAGTTCACTGGCGTGATAGTCCACCTTGCTTTTTTTTATCTTTTTCTCAAAATAGGTTTCCTGAATGGTCTGCTCTTTCTTTTCCACGAAGCTGAGGTTTTTGCTAAAATCACTCACATTGGTTATTAATCCCAACGGAGATTCTTCGAGCATCACTTTGTTCCTGTAGCTGACGCTGTATTTCACACTATTATCCTTCAAAAAAAGTGAAACCTCCAGTTTTTTATCAGGGCTGGAAATGGTGATGTTTTCTGCTGAAATTGGGATAAAAAACATAAAACAATAAAGCAATGTAAAAAGAGATTTTTTCATTTTGAAAATAATTTTGATTTTTATAAAAAAAAATTTAGTTATGAGGATTGATTTTGATGAATACTTTTGAATAGAAAGAGAAAAAAAACTGTCAGATTGTTTCTGATCCAACAGCTCTCTCATTCATAATATGGCGATTTGACTCTTGATTTTTGGATTTCCTGTTTCAGCTCATCTACTATTTCGGGATGTTGAGAAGCCAGATTATTTTTTTCAAACGGATCTTTTTCCATGTCATATAGTTCCAAATCGGCATTTTTCTTCACCGAAACAACTTTCCATTTTCCTTTCCGGACAGCTACCTGCTGACCGGGAAATTCCCAACACAAAATCCGATCATTCGAATTTTGCTTTTTCCCTTTTAGCAACGGTTTGAAGCTGATTCCATCCACATGTTGAGGAAGTTTTGCTCCTGAAAGGTCTGCCAAAGTAGGCATGACATCCGGGAAATAAATCAGGTTGTCTTTGGTCTGATTCGGCTTGATTTTCCCGGGAAAATTGACGATAAACGGAACTTTTATTCCACCTTCATATAGCATCGCTTTTCGTCCGCGCAGTCCGGCATTGCAATTTAATTCATCCAGTGGAGCCTGCACGGCGCCTCCGTTGTCCGAAGTAAAAATAATCAGCGTATTTTCCCGTAAGTTGTTCTTTTCCAGATAATCTATCAGTCGGCCAATTGCTTTGTCGGTGTGGGTAATGAGCGATGCGTAAAGTTTGGCGGTGTCTGAAAGCGGCAGGGAAGCGTAAGGTTCCACGCTGTTGATGAAATAGGGCTCGTGAGGCACATCAAAAGCCAGGTAAAGGAAGAACGGATTGGATTTGTTCCGCTCAATAAAATCGATGGATTCCCGCACCGACAAATCGCTTCCGTGTATACCCCTTCCATTGTTTTCATTTTCCGGGATAACTTTCAATTCCCGGTTGTAAAATCGGGTTTCGGGATAATAATAAGGCGTATTCGATGTTTCGTAACTGACCAGCCAGCCGTAAAACTCATCAAATCCCCGGTCGAGCGGTCCGGCACCGGGATTGAAACCATCCAGATGCCATTTATTGACAAGGCAGGTTTTGTATCCGACTGCCGAAAGTATTGTTGCAAGGGTGGTATCTTGCGGAAGCAGGTGCATGCGGCGGATGGGATTTCCGTTTTTCAATCCGGGAAGTCCTCCTTTTTTAGCAAAATTATCCCTAACGGTGGTGTGCCCTGTATGCTTTCCGGTTAGCAGAGCGCAGCGCGAAGGCGAACTCACGGCCGAACCGGCATAAGCCTGTGTGAAACGGATTCCTTCGGCAGCCAGTTTGTCGATATTGGGCGTCTGAATGATCTTATTTCCATAACACGACAAATCTCCATAACCCATATCGTCAGCCAGGATGAAGATGATATTGGGGCGGGCGTCTTTCTGTTGTCCGGCAGCCGTAATAGCAAAAGCTGAAATTCCCAGAAAAGCAGGAATAATTTTTTTTGATGATTTCATGATTTGGATTTCGATTAACAAGAGCACGTACCTGCCACACGATACAACTGTGTGACAGCATGATGAAAAATAAACAGGTAATTAAAAAACTGCTATTTCTTATTCATTTTCATGACTTCCACGGCTGTGTCGATGATGAAGACCTGGCTCTCACACTTAACGGGAAAAAGAAACGAATTAAACGCATTGATTTTGAAACAGCCTTCACTACCTTACATTTAGATACGAAGCAACAGGCCAATCTTTTCCTGAAAATGGGAAAAGCAAAAAAGAAATGGTTGGAATTTATTGAGATAAGCTTCCTCAGTGATGATTTCAAAACCGGATTTTTACA
The DNA here is from genome assembly GCA_009929445.1 of Bacteroidia bacterium. Lineage (GTDB taxonomy): Bacteria > Bacteroidota > Bacteroidia > Bacteroidales > Paludibacteraceae > UPXZ01. Next base: position 18,287 of record SAAL01000011.1, on the reverse strand, counting down.
ACTAATTAATGAACGATTCGAGAGAATTTCAGTGTAATTGTTATTTTACAAATACTAATTTAAAAACCGTAATCGGTTACTTTTACGTCGCAGATAATCAGATAGATATACATGTTTTTGCGAATAATCTATTTGTTACATATTTGTAATGCACATGCATCAAGCAGATTATCAGAACCAAATTCCATCGAAGAAATAAAGTAAAAGTCAAAAAAACCTCACGGGAATTATCTATAACACCCCAATCTGAATTTTTACAATCAGGTTGGGATGAATTGTTTTAAACAGCTAAAGTATTTATCTACTTGTTCTTTCGGATATATTGACGTAAAAAATAATGATAACCTGTTCTAATTTGAGGACCTGACTGCCTCAGACATATTTTATAATCCGGATTTAACCCGATGCTCTGAAATCGGGTAGTTGCACATTACTGTCAGAAATGATCGCTCGGGTGAGCTGTAATTCTTATTTGTTTTAATTGATCACGGACAGGAATGTCTGTACACCCTAATACTGAGCTGCTTGTGCTTATCTACTTAACATTCCTGTCTTTCTTTGTCAAACTTTAGGCATACTGTACAAGGCTGACCGCGCTGTTTCAATCCCCCAAAAAGTCATTTCAACTCCAAAAATTTACATTTCAGTAAGTGTTTAGCTCTGAAAATATGTTGTATAGCATAATTTTGCGCCGTAAAACAAACTAGAATGAATATGAAAGGAAAGATTATTTCATTAACAATGATGCTGCTGGGAATTCAATCGGGGTTTGCACAGGAAAGCAAAACTACCGAATTGTCGTTGCAGCAATGTGTGCAGATGGCCGTTGAGAAAAATATTAATGTGAAAACAGCGCGCATCGACAAGGAAAAGAGCCAATATAAGAAAGAAGAATCGCGTGCAGCGTTGCTTCCGAAAGTAAATTTCAGCGGTGGTTTTACCGACAATCTCGCGTTGCCGACCACTGTACTTCCGGGTGAGTTTCTGGGACAGCCGGGCAAAACGATTGCCGTACAAATGGGAAGTCAGTACAATGCGAACGCCGCGCTGAGCATCAGCCAGATTTTATACAACCAGACAGCGCTCACAGCACTCAAACTGACTAAGAAATCGGAAGAACTGAGCAGCCTGAGCGTTGAAAAAGCCAGCGAGGAAATCGCGTTTGAAGTTGCCAGACTTTATGCACTCGGTCAGACTACCTCCGAACAGCTTAAACTGATAAACCAGAATATCAAACGTACCGAACGCCTGAGGGATATAACCAAAATTATTGTTGAAAACGGAGTTGGCAAACAGGTGGATCTGGACCGTGTGAATGTAAATCTGGAGAATTTGTACACTCAGCTGAATAATACGCAGACAGCCCGTGAACAACAACTTTATATGATTAAATATATGCTTGACTTACCGCTTGAGGAGAATGTGGTGCTGACCGATACGGCTACAATGCCCCTTTTAACCAGTGAGCCAATACTTCAGTCTGATTTTTCGAATCATGTGAATATTCGTCTGCTCGAATCACAGAAGGAACTCAATATTCTGAATAAGAAGCTTATTAACAATGGATATCTGCCTACAGTTTCATTCTCGGGTCAGATGGCTTATCAGGGTTTGCGTAAAGATTTCAGCACCTATTTCAAAAGTGGAGAAGTCAATAAGTGGTATCCCATGTCCAACATTGCCATCAATGTTTCGGTACCGGTATTCGATGGATTTGACAAACGCTCGAAAGCACGTCAGGCTACACTCGACCTGCAAAAAACACAGGCTACGCTTGAAAGCACCAAAGAAAACATCAGCATGAATTACAAAAACGCGCTGAACAATTACATGAATAACCGCGAAATTGTTCGCCGCCAGAAACAAAACCTCGAACTGGCCGAAAAAGTGTTTAAGGAATCATCCCTGAAATACCGCGAAGGGTTGGCGGGTATGAGCAGCCTGCTGCAGGATGAAATGAGTCTGAGCAGCGCGCAGGGTGGATATCTGACAGCGCTCTACAACTTCAAGGAAGCCGAACTAAAAATTATGTCGATCAACGGAGATATCAGAAAATTGTTTGAAAAATAAATATGTTTCAAGTTACGAGTTACTAGTTACAAGTTTCACGTTACAAGTTTCAAGTTACGGGTTACTAATCACCAATCACTAATCACTAATCACAAGATTAAAAATATAAACAGATGAAAAAGAAAACAATAATCGCAAGTGTCACAATTGTTGTGCTGCTTGGAATTATGACATGGACACTGGCTTCAAACAAGAAAGCAATTGATAGCAGTAAGGAAGTTAAAACTACTCAAAGTGACGTTTCTGTTACGGTAGCTTCTGCCGAGATGAAAGAAATCAGCGGAAATCTGGAGCTGGTAGGGACCGCCCAACCCTGTAAGGAAGTGAATATCGCTTCGGAAAGTGCGGGAAAGATTGTTCAGGTGAATTTCAAACTGGGCGATTTTGTAACAAAGGGAAAGGTACTTGCCAAAATCGATGATACTTACAAGCGTTTGGCTTATGAAAATGCCAAACTGAACTACGACAAATGCAAGGATGATTATAACCGCTATCAGTCGCTGCGTCAGGGTGATGCTATTTCCGATACTCAGCTTCGTGATGTGAGAATGGCTTTCGAGAATGCCTCCATTCAATTGGAAAATGCACAGAAGCAATGGAATGATACCCGGATTACCGCACCTTTCAGTGGTTTTATTACTGCTCAGAATACCGAATTAGGAGCTTATGTCAATCCCGGATCGGTAATTGCCGGAATAGCTGATATTTCGCAACTGAAAATTGTGCTGGAAGTATCCGAATCGAATGCATACGAACTTTATCAGGGACAACAGATTGATGTAACAACCGATGTAAATCCCGGAGCCAGATATGCGGGAAAAATAGCCAATATCAGCCCCAAGGCAAGCGCTTCGCATACCTATCCCGTCGAAATCCTGATCCCTAACACCGGAAAAGACAAACTGAAAGCCGGAACTTATGTAAATGTAAGCGTAAATATGGGCAAGAGTGGAAAAGCGCTGATGATACCGCGTGATGCCATTGTGAGCAGTGTGAAAGATCCTTCGGTTTACGTTGTAAATGATAACGCGGTAAAACTGGTTAAAATAACCACCGGTCGTAGTTTTAATTCCAATCTCGAAGTGGCTGCAGGTCTGAATGAAGGTGATAAAGTGGTAACGAATGGTCAGATCAACTTAATGGACGGAGCAAAAGTATCCATCCTAAACTAAATTTTTAATCCAAAACATACGTTATGTCTATTGTAGAAACCTCTATAAAAAAACCTTTGATAGTGGGCGTAATCTTTGCGCTGCTGACTATCGGGGGTATCCTGTCGTACACGAACCTCAATCTGAACTTAATGCCTAAGTTTGAGCTCCCTATGCTGACGGTTCAAACGGTGTATCCCGGAGCCGGAGCATCGGAAGTGGAAACTTCGGTTACCAAAAGAATAGAAGATGCCCTTTCGACACTTGAAAACCTGAAGAAAATAAGTTCCACCTCCATGGAAGGTGTGTCGGTTATCGCCATCGAACTGAATGCCGGAGCCGATGCCAACCTGGCTGTGCAGGAAGCTCAGCGAAAAATATCAGCCATCAAATCCAATCTCCCCACCGATGTGAAGGAACCTTCCATCAGTAAAATTGCCCTGGAAGAGAAATCCATCCTGAGTGTGGCCGCGTCCTCATCCATGCCGTCCACCCAATTCTACAAACTGGTGGAAGACCGTATTCAGCCACGCCTGGCAAAACTTCCCGGCGTAGGTGCGGTAAAACTCACCGGGGGTAAAGAACGACAGATCAGGGTGAACATGGATGCTGAGAAACTGAAAGCGTATAAACTCTCGGCTTTGCAGGTACTGTCGGCCATACAAACCGCCAATATGGAAATTCCCGCAGGAAATGTTGAAAACTCGGAACAGGTGTATTCGGTGCGTTTGGCTGCAAAATACTCCAGCCTGAACGAACTCCGCAATACCGTGATTGCCACCACTCCCAACGGAGGCAAGGTGAAAGTGATGGATGTGGCCGAAGTGGAAGACGGGGTTGCCGAACAAAAACTGATCAACCGTATCGACGGTAAGGATGCCATCGGACTTTCCATTCAGAAACAAAGTGATGCCAATGCCGTAAAGGTTGCAGATATGGCTAAGGCTGAGCTGAAAGCCATTGAAAAGGAGTATTCGGCAAATAACGTAAAATTCGAAATAGCGACCGACGACTCGGTGTACACCAACGCTTCGGCACATTCGGTGGTTATTGACCTTATACTGGCTATTCTCATTGTGGCATTTGTTTGCTTTATTTTCCTCCACAATGTACGAAGTGCGCTGATTGTCATGGTGGCTGTTCCGCTCTCCATTATACCGGCCTTCATAGGCATGTATCTGCTGGGTTACTCGCTGAACATGATGTCACTGATGGCTTTGTCGCTGGTGGTGGGTATTCTTGTGGACGACTCCATTGTGGTCATTGAAAACATGTTTACCCACATGGAAAAAGGGAAGACCAGATTTCGGGCGGCCATCGACGGTTGTAAACAGATTATGTTTACCGCCATGGCCATCACCCTGGTGATTGTGGTTGTGTTTCTTCCGCTGGCCGTTAGCGGCGGTATGATCGGTAACGTGCTGAAAGAGTTTGCCACCCCGATTATTATAGCTACTATGTGTAGCTTGCTGGTTTCGTTTACGGTAACACCGCTGCTGATGTCGCGGTTCGGAAATATTCCGGATGACACCCGTCCCTCACTTTCCGGAAGATTCTCCCGTTTTGTGGAAAACGCTTTTGAATCACTGAAGGAATGGTACGCGGGTATTCTTACCTGGGGATTGAAACATAAACTTACCGTGCTGCTGGTCACCGTTACAATTTTCATTGCTTCGCTGTCACTGTTCCCCGGTGGATTTATCGGTTTCTCCTTTGTTCCGACCACTGACCAGGGTGAATATACCGTTACACTGGATATGAACCCGCAGGTCACCGTTTATCAGAACAACCAGATTACCATGGAAGCTGAAAAAATCATCAACAGCATCCCCGAAGTTCAGAGAGTATACACCAATGTGGGTATGGACTCCAAAACGACGAAAAACAACGTTACAACCATCTCGGTGAAGATGACAGACAAGGAGAAGCGTAAGATGAGCGTACAGGATTGCGCCAATCTGACTAAGGAAAAGATTATGAAGCAGATTCCGGGTGTCCGGGTACGTGCTTCTGTGGCAAGCCTTGGCGGTGGGGGACAGGAACCTATTCAGTTGATTGTGCAGGGAGCCGATTATAATCAGGTTCAGGAAACGGCAGCTATGGTCCTGGAAACTGTGCGTCGCACACCGGGAACTTCGGATGCAAAATACTCCATCGATGATCCCCGTCAGGAAGTTCAGATTAAGCTCAACCGCGAAAAAATGTCAGCTTTGGGCTTGTCGGTAAGCGATGTGGGAACAACCCTGCGTACTGCACTGAACGGTAATGACAACTGCAAATACACCGAAAACAATACTGAATACAAAATACGCATCGGGGTTGATAATTTCGACCGTACCAAGTCGGAAGATGTTGCCAAACTCACCTTTATCAACAAGAAAGGTGAACTCATTGAACTGAAACAGTTTGCTGACATCTACTACGGGCTGGGACCTTCGGCGCTTGAACGTACCGACCGTATTTCATCCATCACGGTGAAATCAATGGTTGTGGGACGTCCATCAGGAACAGTGGGTGCTGAAATAGAAAAAGCAATAGAGGGTAAAATGCCGGAAGGTGTAACCGTAAAAAAGAGTGGAATGATGGAGCAACAGTCAACCGCTTTCGGCAGTCTGGGATTCTCCTTCCTGGCAGCAATCGTGTTGATTTACCTCATCATGGTTATACTTTACAACTCACTCACCGACCCGCTGATCGTATTGTTTTCCATCCCGCTGGCTATGATCGGAGCTTTCCTGGCATTGGCGCTGACCATGCACAACCTGGATATCTTCAGTATCATTGGTTTGATAGTGCTTATCGGACTGGTGGCCAAGAATGCGATTTTGCTGGTTGACTTCACCAATAAAATCCGCAAGGAAGATGGACTGAGCACTTTCAATGCGTTGATTGAAGCCGGTAAAGACCGTATGCGTCCTATTTTAATGACTACCTTCGCCATGATCTTCGGTATGTTGCCCATTGCACTGGGAGCCGGCGACGGCGCCGAAATGAAAAACGGTATGGGTTGGGTAATTATTGGTGGACTGAGCAGTTCGATGATCCTCACACTGGTGGTGGTGCCTGTGGTATATTATATCTTCGACCGCATCGCGTTCAGGAAACAGGTACGTCGTCGTAAAAGACTGGTTAAAAAAGTGAAGGCCAGGCAGCTTGAAGCAAGTTTAGCATAATTTGTAGAAAACAACGACCGGACTTTTACAGTTTAGTCGTTGTTTTTTAGTAATTTTATCGTCACAATCTGATCATATATGAGACACCGAGCTTTTCGTCCGTTCTCCAGGATTACGGCTATTAAACTTTCCATTTTCATAAGCATCATCCTGAATGCGATTAAGCTTTTAGGGTATGCATACAACAGCAGACTGGAAGTGTCGCTTGTATTCAAACTGGTTTATATGTTCCTGACAGATATACTTTTGTTTTATCTGTTGTACATCTTTATCTTTAAAATAATACAACTCCGTTGTAGCAAGCATTCGAAACTCTTTTATGCCATTTCCGGATTATTGGCTATTACGGTTGTGTTGAGTATCACATTAACGGAAGGCGAATTCCTGCTGTTGCCCGACAGCCCGTTTCCACACGGCCTTCAAATCACCATGAATTTAGTTAAGGACCTGATAATTTTGGTTGTTGTTTTATTATCAACTTTATTGCTTTACTCCATCAACCAACGTCAGCTTACCTTATTCGAAAATGAAATACTGATTGCAGACAACATCCGAATCCGTTACGAAGCGCTTAAAAATCAGCTTGATCCTCATTTTTTGTTCAACTCGCTGAACACGCTTGATGGATTGATAGGAAATGACGATGAAAGAGCCCACGAATATGTACAAAATCTATCGCAGGTGTTTCGTTATACCATTGGTAACAAGGAAATTACGCATTTGAGTGATGAGCTGGACTTTACCGGCTCGTATGCCCGGTTGATGAAAATTCGTTACGGCGACAATTTGCAAATTCAGTATAATATTGACGAAAAATACCGGAATTACTTTATTGTTCCGGTCAGTCTGCAATTACTGGTGGAAAATGCTATCAAACACAATGTAATCAGCAGCAGGCATCCGTTGCAGATAACCATTGAAACCAAGCCGCATGACACCATCAGAGTACTAAACGCCATTCAGCCCAAAAGCGGTGTGGAACATGGCGAAGGAATTGGCCTGGCTAACCTGACCGAAAGGTATGAAATCCTGTTTCAGAAAGAAGTCATCATAACAAAAACAGATGTTTTTTGTGTGGAAATTCCATTGATTAAGCAACAATCAGATAACACAATTAAAAATCCGGGATTAAAATGAAAGCTGTTATTGTAGAAGATGAACTCATTGCTGCTCAAAATCTGCAACGTGTAATTGGTCAGGTAGCTGCCGACATCCAGGTGATTGCCGTATTGCAAAGTGTAGAGGAAAGCGTGGAATGGTTTTCACTCAATCCTGCTCCGGACCTGGTGTTTATGGATATTCATCTGGCAGACGGTTCTTCGTTCGGTATTTTTGAAAAGGTTCAGATAAAAAGCCCGGTTATTTTCACTACGGCTTATGATGAGTATGCCCTGAAAGCCTTCGAGGTAAACAGTATCGACTATTTGCTCAAACCAATTAATGTCAGAAACTTTGAACGGGCAATTTCTAAATACCGTAATCTGGTATTGGCTAAGGATACAAATGTTGACGCGATCAGCAATCTGCTGGCTACTTTCAACAAGACGAAAGATACCTGGAAATCACATTTTCTGATACCATATAAAGATAAATTAATTCCTTTGGCCATTGACAGGATAGCTTGTTTTTATGTTGAAAATAAAATGGCAAAAATCATCACTACAGATGATGTGATTTACTATTTGGACAGCTCGCTTGAAGATTTGTACGCACAACTCGACCCTTCTGAGTTTTTCAGGGCTAATCGTCAGTACATTATTTCACACAAAGCAATCAAAGATATTTCTATCTGGTTTGGAAGTAAACTGTCAGTAAACCTGATTGTTGCTGTACCTGAAAAAATAATAGTAAGTAAAGCCCGCGTCGCGGATTTCAAGACCTGGTACACCAAATAGACCGAATTTTTTTATATTCAATTTTTAATAACAGCATTCTTTAAATTTCAGACACAGGAAACTCAGATATTTCTCCTTTAATAAATTTGTCGATTGCTATTTTTTTTGTTGTATATGAACAAGTATCATTTCAGGATATTTCCGACACTGTTTTTTTGTTTTATCATGTTCACAGCTCAAAGCCAGGTAATCGACCATTCAGCTTCAAGTTCAGCGACAAATCGTAACGATTCGTTGCTCCTGAATATGAAAAGTCCGCATAAAGATGCTGCTATTATTGTTGCCACTAATATCGGTGTTTGGTCTTACGATCGCTTTGTGCTTCAGGCTGAGTATGCCCGGATAAACTTCAAAACCGTGAAGAATAATTTTAAATCCGGCTTCGTATGGGACAATGACATGTTCTCTACCAATCTTCTTATGCATCCCTATCATGGTGGATTATACTTCAACGCGGCACGTTCAAACGGGAAAAATTTCTGGCAATCGGTTCCTTTCGCGGCAGGAGGCAGCCTGATGTGGGAGTTATTTATGGAAAATGAGGCTCCTTCCATCAATGATTTTATGGCAACTACACTCGGAGGTGCAGCGCTTGGTGAAATGACATTCTGGATATCCGACTTGCTCATCGATGACCGTCTGACAGGTTTCGACCGCTTCAAACGGGAAGCCCTCCTGACAGTTATCTCACCGGTAAGGGAATTGAACAGAATTATAAACGGTGATGCCTGGAAATACCGGAATATAAGGGGAAACTCATTACCACCCACTCCCGTGGTTTTCTCCATATCAGCAGGTCACCGCTTCATTGCCGACCGTCTGTACAGACGACAGGATTACAGCAATATGCTTAGCTATGATTTAGGACTCATTTACGGCAACGAATTTGATAAGGAAAATGAAAAGCCATACGACTACTTTGCATTTAAACTTGGTGGAAACTTTTTCTCCACACAGCCAATTGTAAGCAGAGTAAATGTTTTGGGTATGCTTTTTTCTACGAATGTGTCGCTTAAATCGCAGAATCAATGCCTTAACTATGGCCTTTTCCAGCATTTTAATTACTACGAATCGCAATCCGACGCCAATCACGTGCAGCTTTACCCCTATAAAATTTCTGAAGCAGCATCGGCAGGTCCCGGACTTTTGTATAAGATATCTGCAAAAAATAAAGTAACTTTCACAGCTTCGGCATACCTTAGCGCCATTTTGCTGGGAGGAAGCCAAACAGACCATTACAGGTATGATGAAAGGGATTACAATATGGGTAGCGGATTCAGTACCAAGCTGAATTTGAAGTTCAACTTATATGAAAAATTGCAAATTCAGCTCAATACTGAAGATTATCGCATTTACTCGTGGGTGGGATATGGACCGAATGATTTTAAGGAATTCAACTCAAGTGTTCATGGCGATGTGGGGAATACAAGTTTGAGCGCGTTGGACGCCTGGGGATCGGCTATTTGATCGGTAAAAATATCTTTATCACGTCGGAATCCAGTTATAATTATCGTAACAGCGTTTATAAATACTACCCTAATGTCGCTCATCACGTGGCTGAGCATAAACTAAGTCTCGGATATCTATTATAGAATATGCCTTGTTTTCAGCAAGTGAGCCTTACAGTTATTTGTACCTGTCTATTGATTTAATCGGGTTCTATACAGGGTTATTGTCATCAGAAATACTACTTTTCTGGCTCCAATAAAACCATAACACATAAAAAACGGAATTAGCGAATGTTGTTACTCTAAGTCGGTTTTTTATGTCTATAAAGAGGCGGATTTGGGATGCTCACAAATCAATGTTAAAGACAATGTTTATGCACCTGACAATAACTTACCCAGGCAATAAGTTTCCGATTATTGATTTCCTGACCGAAAGATAAGATCAAAGCGTAAAAAACAAGATTATACAAATCAAAGTCTGCCCAATTTAAGGTTGAGCAGACTTTGTGTTAAACAGTATTATTGCATTGAGAGATAATAACTTATATGTGGAAATTATTTTTCCCTGACTTCAATATTATTTTGACTTTTTGCCCCAATAGGTTGCGTTCAGATTTTTCTCTGTACCGGCATATACAAATGTTACACGGCGTGGGGTGGCTTCCCAGTCAACTTCCCGTTCTACACAAACAACAATGTTGCCCAGGATGAGTTGCTTTTTTGTAGCATCGTAGCTCCAGTTGCCACTCAGCGCTCCCGACATGGTGCCATCGGCTTTGAGGGTCAACGCAGTGGCGAGATCTTGTTGGGCGTAGCTGTATCTCAGGTTGATGTGCTCCCAGGTTCCCACCAGCGAATCTTTCGTTATGGTTCCGTAATCGGGTACAGCGGCGTAACGTTCGGGCAAAGCGATTGGCCACAGGTTGTCGGGTTCGTTAATAGATGCCGGACACCAGACAATGCGACGCACGTGTCCCATCATAATGGCATTGGAGTACGGGTTGCCACCTGTGTTGGCAGGTAATCGTCCCTGCGACATGTAAAACCATTCGTTGGTATTTTCCTTTTTGAAAACAGCACAGTGTGATATGCCTACCCATCCGTTGCTCAGATTGAATTTGTAGGGATGGGTTACTATTGGGTAGCTGTCGCCAGCTCCGTTGGTAAAATTTCGCCCGGTGATATCGAGGTATGGACCTTCGATGTTTGCGCTTCTTACCACCCGTGTGTTATAGGGAACATCAAGGCCATCGTAAGCCATGAACAAGTAGTAGTAACCATCTTTGTAAATAATCTCGGGAGCTTCGCTGCCCTGCCAGCGGGACCCGGCGGTGCGTGTGCCAATTCTCACACCATATCGCGAAGTAAGCTCACTTGCACTGCTGGCATAAGGTTCACCAAGCTTATTGATAGGCTTTCCTGTTGTTGCATCCACTTGCAATAAAGCAAAACCGCTATGCCACGAGCCATGAATGAGGTAGTGTTTCCCCTCGGGTGTTACTATGTAAGTTGGGTCAATGGCGTTGTAGTAGAAATAGGCGCTCCAATCATTTGTGCTGGCGCGACTGAAGTTCTTTCCACGGTCTGATGATGAACAGGTAACAAAGCCTTTGTCTGTCCACACAGCTCCGGCCGGATCGGTTGATTCGCACATTCCGATAAAAGAGCGCTCTGTCCAGCTTCCGTCAAAAGGTGCAGAGGAGAGATTGCCTGTTTTTATGTAATTAAATATAACAATGCTGTAGTACATGCGTAGGATTTCCTGACCTCCCACGTTCACCCTGCGCACAACAGGTGCCCAGTAACCATATTCAATTTTGTCTTTGGCAATGGCAGCGAGACCCATGCGCGAACGAATGTTGTTCAGCGAGTCGGCTACCCACGATGGGGGATCATAAAAAGGTCCGCCTACCCAGTCCCAGTTCACCAAATCGGTTGAACGTTTGCCCTGGAAATGTCCGTGTCCATCGTGTGCATTACCATAGGAGGCATCCGTGCCGTACATATAGTAATATCCTTTGTAGTATGCAACTGATGGATCATGGACGTTGGCCAGATTCCATTTGTTTCGGTTTGCCCACGATGATATCGAAGAATAATCGTCGGCGTATGTCGGAATGGTGAAAGAAGGAACTGGATTAGGTTTTTCACCGTCAGGTTTGGGTTCATCTACTTTACAGCCTGCAAATGATAACGTAACTAAGGTAATAAATAATATTAGAAAATACTTCAGTTTCATATTAAATGACTTTTGTTTTAAGAAAACTTCCTTATCGAGAAGTACAAAAAATATGCCGATAAGGAAGTCTCCACACCATGAGAAAGTGTTTTATTTTACCACAGGACGTACCGTCCATTTAGCTTTGAAAGCAGGCCCGTTATCTTCATTATTGTTTGCCGAATTGCCCACCAGATTGGGGTTAGCATTCAGTGTAGATTGAAATATCGGGAGATATTCATGTCCTTTGTAATAGTATTTGAACGATGAATCGTCGGCAGTTTCGGCAGTAAGTAGCTCGGTAGAAGCTTTTCCATCGCGCTTGTAATAGCCATGTTCAACCAGCTGATTCAAACGATCTGAATCGTAGAAAAATCCCCAACGGAGCAGGTCAATTCCACGGCCGTTTTCACAACCGAATTCTTTCGGACGTTCAACGTTGGCTATTTGTTCAAAAAGAGCATCAGCTGTCGGGAAGTCGGACAGTTTAAGATCCTTAAGAGCTACACGCCTGCGTACGGTGTTGATATAATCGATAGCAGTCTGGGTTGGGCCACTGATTTCATTTTCGCACTCTGCTGCACGCAGCAACACATCGCTGTAACGCATCAGCCGCAGGTTGATGCCACAGTGCAGTCCGTTGGTGATGGAACTGTAGATGTTGTTTCTTGCATTTGTGAACTTAGCTATTGATATTCCACCCTGAGCATTATTCGACAGAGGAGAAGCAGTTATGTCTTTCTGATAAATGGTATTGCTGCGTGGATCTCCGCCAGGATATGCTGCCGTTTTCTGGCCTGTATAGGTATTGTATTCCGGTTCGAACGTAACCAGTGTCCAGTACAAACGGGGGTCAAGACGGCCATCGGTAGAGTTCTCTTTTCTGAACAGGTTATACAACCAGGGAGAACCGGCAAGGTCGCCCCAGCTGCCCAATTCCTGTGAAGCATAATTGCTTTCCACAGCGTGACCCTGTGTGGCTTCCGGGCTGATATTAACCGGAGTCCATTCTTCGTCGGTACCGCCAGTGCCAAAGTCCAGGAACTGCACTTCAAAAAGGCTCTCGGAGTTGTTTTCGTATGCCGGACCTTCTCTGAAGTTGTCACCGAAGTCTTTAGTAAGTTCATAACGTCCATACTTGCCGGCGATGATGTCTTTCAGTACGGTATAAGCTTCGGTAAATTTATGACGGAACATCAGTGCACGTGCCAGGTATCCGGCAGCAGCACCGCTTGTTGCACGACCTTTAGCCCATTCTCCGCCTTTATCGCGCGAGGGAAGCATTTCCATCGCTTTTTTGAGGTCGGTCTCAATCTGGTCAAATACCTGATCCTGAGTAGCGTTGGCCGCATACATGGTATTGATATCTGAATAGGAGGCATAATCGGTAATCAACGGAACATTCTGGTAATAGGTTGCCAGATGATAATATGCCAGAGACCGGAGGAAGAGAGCCTGTCCGGCTATCTCGTTGTAAGAAGTTTCCGACATTTTTACACCGTCCACTTTTGACAGTACAAAGTTTGTACGGTTTACCACGTGGTAATTGTCACGCCATGGCCATTCGTCACCTATTCCAATGGTACCCGGAGAATTGAGGTTATCATATTCCAGATACCACTGTTGTGAGGAGTTCCACACTTCGTCACCGCGTACAGCATCCAGCGTGTATCCGACACGGGCAAAAGTACCTTCGAGACGTATACGGTTGTAACACGAGATGACAGCTTCCTGCAGATCTGATTCTGTTTTGCCGAAATCATAGGTTGTCTGATTGTTCGGGTTCTGAACATCAAGCTGGTCAACGCAGGCAGTCATGCCTCCCGTAAGCACCAGTATTGTTAGAATTTTATTTATAAGTTTCATATTGCTGTTCTATTATTAAAATTTTGTTTTTTTAGAATGAGAAGCGTGCACCGAACATGATGGTTCGTGGTGTAGGATACGATGCATAGTTGTAACCCGGAGTAAATGTTCCTCCCGCAAAGTCAACGTTGTAGCCGATGTATTTTGACAGTGTGGCTATATTCTGAGCAGAAGCGTAAATCCGGACACCGTTTACATAGTTACCAAACAATTTGTCTGAAAAGTTGTAACCCAATTCGATGTTGGCTATTTTCAAATAGGATGCATCCTGGATATATCGTTCGCTGAACATATCGTTGGTGATTGATCCGGTGGATTTATAAGCTATTCGGGGCACATCGGTGTTTGTGTTTTCCGGTGTCCAGGCATTCAGAAGCCTTACATCCTTGTTGAGTGCGCCGTACGAGCTGCGCAGTGCAACGTCAACAAAATCTACCGCTTTGAAACCTGCAGCTCCGTAGGTCGAAACGCTCAGGTCAAATCCTTTCCATTCGGCACGTGCATTCAATCCGTAATGAATTTTTGGAATACCACTTCCAAGGTATGTCTGGTCCTTATTGGTTATTTCGCCGTCGAGATCAAGGTCTGCGTATGCCACATCACCGGGCTGAGCTCCGGGCTGGTTAATAAGTTTGCCGTCTGAGTTCACGCGGTTGTCGATTTCGGATTGCGACTGGAAGATACCTTCGTACACATAACCGTAGAATGAACCGACTTCACGCCCTACCTCTGTGCGGCAATAGCCATCGGTGCGGGGTTCGCCTGAAACGCCCAGCTTAATCACTTTGTTGCTGAGGGTTGATAAGTTTGCAGAGATATCAAATTTAACTGCGTTTTTATGATTGTGGTAAGCGGCCAGGAATTCAAGACCAGAATTTTCCATAGTTGCAGCGTTCATTGTTACTGTTCCGTTTGTAGCACCGGCATTCGTAGGAACTGCAACGCTGTAAAGCAGGTCTTCTGATGTTGACTTATACCAGTCGAATGTGAATTCGAACTGATTGTTGAACATTCCGAGGTCGAGACCAAAGTCCAGTGTTTTCTTCTTTTCCCATCTGATAGCCGTGTTTACATAGTTTGATATGGCTGAGCCGGTAACTTTGGTATTTCCAAAACTATAGGTATAGTTGCCTCGCGGCATAACATCCATGTACTGGTATTCACCAATATTCTCATTACCCAGTACGCCGTAGCTTCCACGCAGCTTCAGCAGGTTGATTTTTGATTTGGCAGCTTCAGGAAAGAAGTTTTCACGTTCGATACGCCATCCTGCCGATACTGATGGGAACCAGTCCCAACGGTCGGCTGAAGAAAGGCGGCTTGAACCATCGCGACGGGCAGTAGCTGAGATAAGGTATTTCTGATCGAAATCGTAGTTGATACGTCCGATGTAGGATGCCAACACGTGTTCACTTTCAAAGCTTCCCGCTGATGTTTCTTCAGCATTGTTAACCTGCAGATAGTATGGTTCGGGCATGGTAACGCCTTTTCCAGTAAGAGTGTGAAAGAGTTCGCGCTCAAATGTCTGACCGGCAACCACATTGAAGTGACTGAGTCCGAATTTGCCATCATAGGTAATCGTATTTTCAATAAGCGCATCGCTATAGCTGCGATACCCCTGAGCCAGATTTTCATTGCTTTTAGCCAGGTAGTTTGTTGTACTCTGAATAAATGCAGGCACAAACGTAAGGTCTTTTACAAATGTCTTGCTGTACGACAAGTTGAGGTTGTAATCCAGCTTGTGATTGGCGCTTCTGAGGCCAACCATTTTTATCAGGTCCACAGTTGAAGAACCGGATGCTACAATTCGGTCGACCTTTGCATTCCTCTTTATTAAACTATTTTCGAGCAGAACGTTCGTTACACGAATGTCTCCATGAACGTCGTCGTAGTAAGTTCCATATCCATAAGAGTCATAGCTATACTGTGATGCAGCCGAAATCTTATCGTCGAGCACCCAGGTAGAAGGGTCGTAAGCCCTGATAGACGGTGGTAAAAGCAAAACCGAAGCCATTACGGGAAATTGAGCACCATACAGGCCCTGTACATACTCATTGGCATTACTGAGTGCCATATTGTCCTGGTTGCTATGGCTGTATACCACGTTGGTTCTGAATTTAACAAATTTCACATCCATTGTATTGTTGAT
Source organism: Bacteroidia bacterium (assembly GCA_009929445.1). Lineage (GTDB taxonomy): Bacteria > Bacteroidota > Bacteroidia > Bacteroidales > Paludibacteraceae > UPXZ01. Next base: position 2,317 of record SAAL01000011.1, on the reverse strand, counting down.
GCGGGCTGTGAGACGGTCGAAATTAGGACCGGCACCTACCATGGTTCCTTTCTGTGTAAAGTAATCGAGGCCAATGTTATAGGTATTGTTGGCACTGCCACCCGACATGTTGATGTTGTGATTCTGACGAACGCCGGTTTTGAACGCCTCGTTGTACCAGTTTGTATTAACTGCGGCCGGATCTACATACTTCGGGCTTGCGGGATTGTATCCGGCAGGCACATCCATTCCGCTGTTGCTGTAAGCCATGTTCACGTATTGGCCGTACTGGTATGAATCCATTACATCGTAAACACCTTTTTGCACCTGGTCGTAGCCAACGTAACCGCTGTAATCTATTTTCATGGTCTGGTTCTTCTTGCCCTGCTTGGTGGTGATGATAACCACACCATTGGCAGCACGCGAACCATAGATAGCAGCTGCAGAAGCATCTTTAAGTACCTGTAGGGTTTCTATATCGTTCGGTGAGAAGTCGCGTATGGTTGTTCCCATAGGCACTCCATCAACAATATAGAGCGGTGCGGTACTCCCGAACGAACCGATACCGCGAATACGTACTATAGGATCAGCTCCGGGCTGTCCGTCGGTTGTAATCTGAACACCTGCCACTTTTCCTTCAAGCATGGTTGAGATGTTTGAATGTGAAACTTTTTTCATCTCTTCGGCGTCAACAATGGCAACCGAACCGGTAAGATCTACTTTACGTTGTGTGCCGTAACCTATTACCACCACCTGTTCGAGTTCTTTTACGTCAGAAGCTAAAGTAATGATACCAAAATCGGATTTTCCTCCAACGAAGATTTCCTGAGGTAAGCATCCCACATAAGATACCACAAGCGAAGCATCTGAAGGAACAGAAAGAGAGAAGTTACCATTGAAGTCGGTAATTGCACCTACAGTTGTACCTTTTTGTTGTACAGTTGCACCGACAAGCGGTTCACCTTTATCGTCCACAATTTTCCCTTTTACGGTAATTTTATTTGTCTGATTCATTGACAGCTGGTCGGCATTGCCGTTGCCTTCTGCGTATGTAGCCGGTGCGAGCGCCAGCAATCCTATCAGGATTAAATATGAATATTTCATCTGTTTATATTTTAATTTTTTAACACTAATGTCAGATGGAACACGCCATACAATCATTACTTTGTGTGTCAAAAGTATTTTGGCATGGCTGTTTCATGGTTAAATTATTTATTATCTTATTGATTATTCAACTATTACGAGATAGGACACCTCTGTAACGAGTGCGCAATTCAGATCAGAACTGTCTACCGTTATGCCTGCATATTTCTGGAAATGTTTTTCGCCGGTAGCGTAAGTCACATCGTAAGAAACATCGGCAGTATTGTTACCATTATTTTTTACAGTGATGGCAACCCTGGATCCGTTGATGCTGGATGTGAATTTATCCCAGTTCCAGTCTGATGTGAGGATGGCTGTACCATAGCCGGCACCCCAGCCGAAGCTGTCCATGCGAACTACTGCATTTTCAGTCTTGTCGGTTTTGCGTAGTATGGTACATGGGCTGTGCCAGTTGGCCAGGTTATCGGAGTAGCAGTACATGGTAATTGTTTTGCTTGCACCGGATGCTACTTTGTAATCGGGTGAGAATGCTGTCCACCATCCGGATGAGAAGTCGGTATTTCCTACCTGACCTATACCTTTTACAAGTGTGAGTGGGCAGGTTGTCGATACCGTTTTCGTTGCTCCGGCATACGAAATGAGTACTCCCTGTGAACCCGTTGCAGCCGGAATCTTGCCAAACTGAAGCGATGAGTTTGGAATGATGGTTTTTGTACCGTCGGAGTAGGTTGCTGTAACAACCAGGCCGGTCGTGTTGAAAATGATGGGATCGGCGTTGAAATAATAGTAGGTGGTGATGAGCGGCATGGTAGTGACTTCGAGGCTTACTACCGGATTGGTAACTTCCAGCTTGTAGATGGTTGATACAGCCTTGGTATATTCGCCCTGCTTTGTTTTGTTGTAAGCTACAACTACAGTTTTCATACCGATTGTGGTCATATCAGGAATGACGTTGAATGATAAATCAGCAGAATCGACCTTTGCGGTGGAGCCGTCGGCAAAAGTAACAGTAGCGGTGGCATCACCCCAGAAGTTATTGTTTCCTAATTCAACAAACGTGGGAGCTCCACTGACAGTAATCGAAACCGGCTCTACATCTTCCACTGCGGTGACTTTAGAAGGTATGAGGTATGCCTTTTTCATTTCGAAATAGCTTCCGTCGGCAATTAAAAAAGCCACAATATCGGCGGTGGCAGAAACCGGTTGCTGATAGGTTTCTACCAGCGTAACCCCG
>SAAL01000010.1 GCA_009929445.1 Bacteroidia bacterium | reverse complement strand
GGTTACAAAAGCCTGACCGGCTACACGTGGGATTTTCAGACTAATAAGAAAGAAATTACTCCGGAAATTACTTTTACGGAAAATGAAATCGGCAAAGAAATCATGGTTCGTGTAGATAACGAAGAGAAAGTAGTTAAGCTGAATCCATCTACAACTATTGAACGGGTCGACTTGAATGCACCTTTTGACTTCAGGTTTGGAAATCTTTATACAAAAAACGGTAAAGGAGTTTTCGGATATGTAGAAGAAGAAAATCAGGAAATTATTAACACATCGAATTGGAAAAAGATTGAGAATTTCAACTACGAAGAAAAGCATGAAATGGAGCTGAATCCACGCCAAAGTGTACTTTTCCTTCAAGAAATCGAAAGCACTGGAAATCAGAATAAAGCCGTTGAAATTGGCAGTGGAAACGGAGTTTACCTCTTGCTGAACGGGAAATACATTACTGCCCATTTACTTCCAACGCAAGACGAATATCAGAAAGAAATCGTAGTTCTCCCGCTTGAGAAAGGGAAAAATCAACTGCTAATCAAATACTTCAACCACAAAGCCGACCGATTGAATTTCAGTATCACGCCAATGTCCGGCTGGATACATTACAAAATGAAATTACCCGCTTTCAAACTGAAAAAATCAGCTACTCACCAGCTTTCCATCAAAGAATCGAACCCTGATTCGAAAGTTTCACCGCTGAGGATGAATAATGTGGAGGTGAGATTTTAAAAAACAAAAAAATCCCGTTTCCAGAATGAAGAAGCGGGATTTTTTCCATTTATACTGATTTTTTTACTTACCACTCATCCTCAAAATCGTCAGCGAATAGGCTTTCAATTCTATCGGAGAATCTTTGCTTAACGAAACCTCGCTTGTAGTTGGGGTGAGTTTACGGTCGGCCGGATTTCCGGTAAGGATTGACATAGTAGCCCTGGAAGAAACTGATACCGGCAAATCTAATTTCACATTTGCAGATTCAGGCAACAAATTCACCATTTTTACAATCAAATCACCCGATTGAGGCTCTTTCACAATGGAAATTGCAAAGCGTTTTTTCACGTCCTCCCGCCAGTTTTCAACGTTGACTTTGGCTGGAATATACTGAGTTCCGGCATTGTTTCCAAACATTTTTTGCACCTCGTAACCTACGGTTGGTTTCACTTCGGTATTATTGAAGTAAATCAAATCCGGATTCCACTGCGTGAAACCCTCTTTTGCGAGTAATGGTGCGTAGGAAGTCATACTTACCACATCGCCGTTTCGCTCAATATTAATCAGATGCAGGGCTTCGGTAAGTGCAGTTTCCAGATTATTCGGCCTGCCGGGAAGGTGCGAGGCATATTCGCCAAGGTAAACCTTCGATTTTGTCCGGTCGTATTTATCGTAGTAATCCTGATTATGAATGTACCAGCCCGGACTTACGTAGTAATGCTCGTCGACCATCGGAACATTCAATCGGGTAGCCAACTCCCAACCTTCATCGTAATCAGTTCCTTCGTAGAATGGCCCTACCGTACCAATCACCACAATATCGGGGTATTTTTCTTTCACCGCCCGGTAAATCATCCTGAATCTTTCTTCAAAAACATCGGTAATCAAATCCTCATTTCCCACGCCGACATACTTCAGGTTGAACGGTTTCGGGTGACCGGCATCGGCACGCATTTTTGCCCATCGGGAAGTCTTCGGATCACCGTTTGCCCACTCAATCAAATCAAGTACATCCTGAACATAATCATCCATATCGCACATAGGGATTCCGCCGTTCTGACCGCCGTGAGCTGAATTTTGACAAGGTACGCCCGCCGCAACTACCGGAAGAGGCGCAGCTCCGACATCTTCACAAAACTGAAAGTATTCAAAATAACCTAAACCGCCCGTTTGGTGGTAATTCCAGATATTCCGCTGTCCTTTACGGGTCTCTATAGGTCCAACCGTTTTTTTCCAGTCATAAATATTATGAATTCCATCGCCGTGAGCCACACAACCGCCCGGAAAACGGATAAAACGAGGCTTCATATCTGCCAATGTTTGTGCTAAATCGGCACGCAAACCGTTCTTTCTCCCCATGAAAGTTTTTTGTGGGAAAAGCGAAACCATGTCAACTGCCAGCTTGCCATTTCCGGACGGAATAAACTGAAGCACAGCATTATTTGAGCCACTTTTTGCAGATAATACGGTTTGTTGTTTGCTCCATTTTGAAGTTGGAATTCTCAGGTTGTTTTCAGCCAGAATTTCTCCTTTCTCATCAACAAGGCGAACTTTCACCTGACTGGTCTTTCCTGAAATTTGTTTGGTAAACACCGAAAAATCGTACTTTTCTCCCTGCCTGATCACAATTCCTGCAAAACCAACATTCGACAACGCAACACCCGGATTTTTCAGATCCAAAACTGCGTAGGTTGGATTATTTTCATGAATGGGGGAAGCAGTTTCAACCTTCAAATCGCTTTGATCCGAAAGGCTCCACGAATGGCTGTGATTCCACGACTGATCGCGGTTGTTCCTGTCGGAAGGCGTGTATTCAAAACTCCGGTTTTGCACTAGTTCGGCATAGAGCCCGCCGTCCGCAGCATAATTAATATCTTCGTAAAAAATCCCGATCAGCATATCCGAAATCGCTTTTGAGTTTTCAGGTACGGCTTTTACTGTTACATCCACCGGTTTTAATCCTGCAAAACGAACTGCATCCTGACTCATCGTTTCGCTGTAAAGGAGATTTTTGTAATTTTTGAGTTCGGCGTGATTTAAAATTTTTTCCAGCGTCCACCAGGAAACCCTGTGTACGTTTCCCGTTACATTTTCACCGTCAATTTCAAAAGATTTTCGAGGATCTTTGTAATCGGATTGAGCAATTAAAGTTTCTTCGGTGTAGGTTTTAAAATCGGAAGTAGTAACTTTCTTAAGCTGATCTCCACTTTTGAAAAGAACCGAATAATTATTTGAACTGGGATTGAAACTAACGATCGGATCCAAAAAATTTCCTTCCTTGATATCGGGATAGCTCTGGCGCCTCCAACTTATCAAATCATCCGATTCGGCGTGTGCAAAACGGCTTTCATCTTCATTCAGCGACCACACTGCGTGCCATTTTTTGTCTTTTCCAAAAATTACAAACGGAGACAACATCCTTTTCTGAGAGCCCCAGGAGCCGTAATCGCTTTTTACAAAACTAAATTCGTTGCTCACTTTGTTCCAGGATTTTCCATCGTGGCTCCAAGCGTAATGCAGGCCGTTGTGACCGCGGTTTTTGGTGGTTGCGTACGACAAAAGATAAACCGAATCCGGCTTGCTGTTTAAGGTGCTTTGAGCTGAAAGCTGCAATAAAAAAATTAGCGATAACGCCAGGCTAATACAGATTCTCATCATTTTGTCACCCTTTTATTTATATTGTTCTTTTTTATTTTCATAAAAATTTTTCAGCGTCCAGAACGCCTTTTTCTTAATCCCATCGTTGGAAATCAGTCCTTTTCGGTTGAAAAAATCCTGAACGCCTGTTAATTGTCGTCTGGGTGAGTGAAAATCAACAAGAATCCAGGGCGAAGTGCCCGAGAATCCATCAATTCTATCGAGCATTTCCAGGGTGTTTTTATATAACTCTTCCTGATATTCTTCGGTGAAACGCTCGGTTTTATCACCGTGCATACCCTGTAGTGCACCACCACCAAATTCGCTGATAAACACCGGTTTATTGTACGGAATTTCAAAATTTCTCGTTTTTGGCGACTCCAGATTTCCTCCGTACCAGCCCAGATACTGGTTGAAACTTACGATATCCACGTATTCGTTCATCGGATCATTCACTTTACTCAACGTAGCCGATTCGCCTGTCACTTCCATGGCCATACTTATGAGGCGTGATTCATCTTTGTACCTGGCCAGCCTGGCCAGTTTAGCCAGAAAATCTTTACGGTCATCGCTGTGTGGTGTTTCATTGGCTATTGACCATATCACCACCGCACACCGGTTATGATCACGATCAATCATATCTGTGAGCTGATTGGCAGCGTTTAGATAAGTATCGGGATTATCCCAGTGGATGGTCCAGTAAACCGGAATTTCCGACCAAACCATGAAACCCATTTCTTCGGCCAGACGGATCATGTTTTCGTTGTGCGGATAATGAGCCAGACGAACAAAGTTACAACCGAGTTCTTTGGCCCAGCCCAACAAAACAGCAGCATCTTCTTTGCTCCAGGCTCTGCCCTGCCGGAAAGGGGCTTCTTCGTGGATGCTGATTCCACGCAGAAAAACTTTCTTTCCGTTCAGCAAAATGTCTTTGTTGTGAGTTTCAATCTGCCTGAATCCGATTTTATCTACCAGTACTTCCGAATTCTGTGATATCCTCACGGCATAAAGTTTCGGATTCTCCGGCGACCAAAGCTGAGGTTTGGCTTTGAATGTAAATGATGAACTTCCATTCTTATCGGTGGTAATGGTTTTACTGAATTTCAGTTCCGGAATGTTCACTTCGACCGGCACATCCCCGACGGCTGAATTCAGCTTAACGCTCACTTCTATTTCCTGGTAGCTGCCTTTGGCTAACCGGACCGAATAATCATCAATGTAAGTTTCGGGCACTTCCACGAGCATCACTTCGCGGGTAATTCCGCCGTAATTCCACCAGTCGGCATTGATCGTAGGCACTCCTTCAGGTTTGCGGTTGTTATTTACACGGAGCACCACAAAGTTGTTTCCGCTTTTCAGTTTGTCGGTCACATCAAAATTAAAAGGAGTGAATCCACCTTCGTGCATACCCACATTCTGACCGTTCACATACACGTTGCACAAATAATTCACGGCACCAAAGTATAAAAACACTTTGGTTCCCGGCCGGGGAGTGTAGTCAAAATCGCGCTGAAACCAGATACTTCCTTCGTAGAAAAATAATTGTTCCCGCTGTGTATTCCAGTCGCCGGGCACCTGCATCAGCGGTGAGGTGGCAAAGTTGTATTCCACCAGTTCGGATTTGTTTTTTGCCTGATAGTTTTTCCCGAATCCGTTCGGATTGACACGCAGCCGGTAGTCGAAATATCCGTTGTCAAACGGATCGATGATGTAGTGCCATTTTCCGTTCAGACTCTGCGTATTTCTTGAAAAAACATTCTGCAAAACGGTTTCGCCGGCTGCCAATGATATAATCGAGAATATGCCAATCAATAAAAAAATCAGTCTTTTCATTGCAATCAATTATTTAAATGGTTATTTCGTCTTTTTCAGTTTCAGCAGTAAAGATGCGTGCGGTGGCAATTCAGCGCTGATTTTATCCGAGTAAAATCCGGTTTTCTTACCGCTCCACAAATCGGTTGCAGAGCATTCCTGCATACCAATTTCGCTCAGATTTACCTCCACTTTCCGCTTGTTATTTTCATCCGAAAGATTAAACAGTGCCAGGTAAACCTCGCCTGTTTTTCTGTTTCTGGAAGTGATGGCCAGTTTTTTATCCTGTTGGAAAAGCTGACGAACCTCAGTTCCTTCTTTGTGCATTTTCAACACATTTTTATTGGTCAACAAGGATAGTGTAAAAGCGTCGTTGCTTGGCAGATCGCCTCCAAACATCAGCGGAGATTTGAAAATGGTAAACAGATTCATCAGTGTGTACTGCTCATCTTTCGTCAGTCGAGACATCCGGTCGGCACCTCTCTCACCACGTATTGAAATTCTCCCTAAAGGAATCATATCGCAATCCGGCCATGTCGGCTCAATAAAATCGTACCATTTTTCAGAAATTTTCATCAAATGGGTGATATGTCGCCATTCGTCCCAAACGTCGTCCACCATGCGCCACATATTGGCATGATCCTTCACGTGGTCTGCCTTATCGATGGGAGTTTCACCCGGTGATGTACTCAAAACGATTTTTCTCTCGCACCGGTCAATTGCCTTGCGGATCATTTCTATTTCAGCCTGATGATAGGGGCGAGACAAATCGTCGATTTTGATAAAATCCACTCCCCAAGACGCATACAGTTCAAATATAGAATTGTAATATTCCTGCGCTCCCGGCACGTCCAGAATGGTGTAATTATCTCTTAACCAAGTGCACTGAATCGAATCGGTGTAAATTTTATCAGCCGTAATTCCGTTTGTACCCTTGATTGGAAGCTTTTTAGCAACAGCTTCCTTCGGAATGCCACGCATAATGTGAATTCCGAATTTCAATCCTTTTTTGTGCACGTAATCGGCCAGTTCTTTGAATCCTTTACCGTCTTTTGCTGAGGGGAAACGATTCACAGCCGGCTGATAACGTCCGTATTCATCCAGCACATAGCGAGGGTCGGTTTGGTTGTATCCGCCGGCTTTGTCATTCTCCACAAACCACCGAATATCCACCACAATGTATTCCCAGCCGTATTTTTTCAAATGCTTTGCCATATAATCGGCATTGCTTTTCACTTCGTGCTCTTCCACAGTCGGGCCGTAGCAATCCCAGCTGTTCCAACCCATCGGCGGAGTTTTTGCCCAGTTTTTGAATTCTCCGGACTTAAATTGTGCTGATGCACCCGAACTGTATCCGAGCAGAATAATTGCAAAAAATAAAATCGTTTTTCTCATTATAGTTTTACTTTTATTTCTTTTCCTTTGTATGAAACTGTTTTTATAGAACCGTCGATTCGCTTAACGGTAAATTTTCGATTTTTCAGCATTCCTTTGAAAGCTCCTTTTCTTGTTCCGATTGTCAATGTTTTGGTTGCTTCACTCCACGAAATTGGAATTTCGGAAAAAGCGCCCTTTTCATAGTTGTAGTTGTCATTTTCATCTTCATAAAGCGTGAAATCACCATCATCTCCCGGATAAATTCTTAGCTCCAGATTGTCCCATTTTTTCTCGGTAGCGTATTGCACTTTCGGGCCAAATGGAACGATAGATCCGGCACGAACATACAATGGAATAATATCAATCGGCACATCTTTCACTACAGTTTGTCCGCCATTGTAGGTTTCTCCTGTCCAGAAATCAATCCATTTTGTTCCCTTTGGCAGATAAACTTCCTGCTTTCCGGTTTTGCTGAAATCTTCATAGGGATTTCTCCATTTGTTTTCCTTTGAAAACACATACATCGGTTCGGTAACAGGCGTTACCAGAAATGCTTTTCCAAACATATACTGATTATTTATGGCATGAACTTTCTTATCATCATTAAAATCCATAAACAATGCACGGAGGAATGAGCCTGAATTTTTGGTAACCTGCCAACCTGTGGAGTACAGATAAGGGAGCAAGGCGTAGCGAAGATTTATGTATTTTTCCTCTGTATCGTACACCCAGTCGCCTTTTTTACCCAAATTGTATATTTCTTTTTTAACTCCACTGCCGTGCGAACGAAGCATAGGAAGAAACGTTCCGTATTGAAACCAACGGACGTAGAGTTCGTGAAATGCTTTATTTGTTGCTTCACCTTCATAATCCCAATGGAAAAAGCCTCCAATGTCAGTATTCCAGTAAGGAATTCCGGTTAGAGAGAAATTCAATCCGGTTGGGATTTGTTTTTTGAATACATTCCAGTTGGAAACCACATCACCCGACCAGGTATTGGCTCCGTATCGTTGCTGTCCGGCAAATGCACATCGGGTAAGTAAATACACTCGTTTATCGGAAGAAACGGCACGCTGACGGTCGTAAATTCCACTGTTTGTCATTAGCGGAAATGCATTAACCACGCTACGATACGTTCCCATTGCAGTAGCAATATCAAAATCCTTTTCCTGCACATTCAAATGATCCGGTTCAGTAGAATCTGTCCACCATGCATCTATTCCTTTTGAAAATAATCCTTTGTTCAAATGATTCCAGTAAATATCGCGGGCTTTTTCGTTGTAAGCATCGTAAACCCTTACGCCAGAGGGCTTTGTTCTGTCGGGTGGCCAGGTTTGAAGCGCTGATTCCGGCCAGGTGGTGAATTCCAGCAATCCGTCTTTTGCCTTTAATTCGTTGTATTGCCTGGTATCCGGACCAAATGATGCCCAGATTGAAATCATAATTTTGGCATTATTCTTATGAATGTGGTCAATCATTTTTTGTGGTTCAGGGAATTCCGGATTATCAAAATTCATCGAATTCCAATTGGTATTTGGTCCCCAATACTGCCAATCCTGAATGATTCCATCAAGAGGAACGCCCAATTCACGATATTTATCAACAACTTCCATTGTTTCCCATTGCGACTTGTAACGTTCGCGCGACTGCCAAAAACCAAAAGTCCAGAGCGGAAACATAGGTGACTGGCCGGTCAAATCACGGATTTGAGCAATCACTCCATCGGCATTTCCACCGTACATAAAATAATAGTCTATGCATTCGCCCACTTCAGAATTGAATGACATTTCCTGGGGATTATCCGTGTATGTGGTCGGTGAATAATTATCCCAAAACATTCCGTATCCTTTTGTTGACTGAATAATGGGTACACTGGCGTACAAGGCTCTCTGACGCATAAAATGCGAAGTGTTTCGCTGATTCAGGTTGTCCACCTGTTGCTGTCCAAGTCCATAAACAGACTCTTCCTTATCCAAAAGATATGCTTGTCTGACGCTGAAAGTTTTATTGCCGGCATCGTTGTAAGGAGTGAATTGAGCTCCGTAATCTTTTTCGGTAAAAAGCGGATTGTTATTTCCGTCACTAAAAGATACTTTTCCGGAAATCAAATTCAATGCTGCTATCACACTTTCGCTTTGGATAGAAACGACATCTCCGTTTCTTTCAATTTTCAAATCAACTTTCTCAGGAGATTTTACAACTGACAAACTTTCTTTTTTTGGATTGAGATTTTCAGGCGCTTTGAAGATACGCACAATAGAAGGAGAATAAAATTGTACTTCTACATCCATTGATTGGACGTTTGTTTTTACTCCGTTTTCAGTTTTCTGAAAACTTTGAGCAGGCAGAATGGCAAAAACTGCCAATAAAAAGATTACTAATGCGTATTTTTTCATGGCTTATGTGATTAAGGGGTTACATTCACTTTTTTTATAAATCCTTTATCATCAAATTCCATCCGATCCATGCATACTTCGCGGTGAAAACCGGCAGCTTCGCCCATTTTTATGCCTTCGGGTCTGTTGAACCGGTGGTAAACAATGTACCATTCATCTTTCCCGGGAATTTGAAGCACCGAATTATGCCCTGTTCCGTAAATTCCTTTGCTTTCATCTTTTTCCAGAATCAGGTTATTTTCAGGAATGGAAATCGGTCCCATCGGCGAATCTGCAATTCCATATCTTACACGGTAATTTGGATCGCGCGTGTCATTTTCCGACCAGAGGAAATAATATTTCCCATTTCTGTAAATAACACACGTTCCCTCTCTGAAGGTTTTATCGGGTGTAATGACTTTAATCGTATTTTTTTTGATGGAAGTCATATCCGCATTTAACTCAGCTACAGCCATATAGCCATTGCCCCAGTATAGGTAACTTTTATTTGTTTTCGGGTCGGTAAATACTTCCGGGTCAATTTCCTGACCTCTGTTTATTCCTTCAGGCTTGAAGTTAATAAGTGGTTGCCCTGAATCTTTGAAGGGTCCGCCAGGATCGTCCGAAACTGCCACACCCACTTTTTGAGCAGCAGTGAAATAATAAAAATATTTGTATTTGCCGTTGATTTTCTTTTCTGTAATGGCCGGCGCCCAGGCATTTCTGTCGGCCCAGGTCAGGTCTTTTTTCAAATCGAGGATTACTCCTTCGTCGGTCCAGTTGTATAAATCCGGCGATGAAAATGTTTTGAAATAAGTACCGGACCAGCCATCGTATCCATCACTTGTCGGGTAAATGTAGTATTTATTCGTTTTATTGGAGTAAACAACCGACGGATCTGCGTAGAATCCTTTAATTACGGGATTGTGACCTGATTCCGGGAATTTTCCGGGAGTTCCCCATTTAGCAGTCAGTTTTTCCAGTTCCTGCTGAGTAATGGGGATGATGGTACCGTGTCGGGGGTGAAAATCCATCGAAACAGACTGATCAATAACGTTAAAGTTCTGTAAATCATAACTTTCTGTAAACTGATATTTTCCTTTCGTGTACACATCGTACATCAGTATGTATTTATCCGAATTAATCCGCTTGAAAACTCCCGCACCTTCCACTGCATCTTTTGTTTGCTGTTTATAATCGGGATATTCCGTCCATTTTCCGGAGGTCAGAGAATTTGTTGTGGCCAGTTTGATACCGTTGCCATGTCCTTCGGTTTTATAAAACATGTGATATATTCCATCTTTCAAAACAATATCCCCGTCGATGCACGATTTTTTGTTTTCGGGAAAGAAAAACGGCTTCGGTTCACCGGTAATATCTGTAAATTCATCGTTGGCGTAGGCATAGTAAATGACATCAGGTCCGTCGCCGTGCTGCATCGACCAGTAAATTAAATACTTACCTGCCTCCGGATCGAAAATGGTCTGAGGAGCCCAAACGCGTTTCAGATTTTCCTGATTTTTGTACTTTTTCTGAATGTTGACAACCGACGAAGTCCAGTTGACCAGATCAGTGGATTTCAGGAGCACCATAGCACGATTTGAATCCCATCCTTTGCTTGAAGTCATGTCGGTAACTACCATGTAAAAAGTTTTTCCGTCCTGACTCCGTAGAATATGCGGATCGCGTACTCCGCCGGTGGAGCTGATCTGTTTTGAATCAATGACCGGGTTGTTGTCGTTCAGCGCAAAGAAATTATATCCATCGCGGCTGATGCCAAACCGAATGGCTTCTTCATGCACCCTGTTGCCTGTGAAATAGGTAAAAAGATAAGCCGAATACGGTTCCTCCCGATAGTTTTTATTCAACAATCGTACTTCGGCCATTCTGGCAGTAGCACTTCCGGGGAGTGGTACAAACTTCACGGTGAGAATATCTTTATCCATTTCGCTTTCGGGAATGGGGAAAACGGCCGTTTGCAGATTTATTCCGTTTTTACCGGTGAGCGAAAGAGACGTTATTCTTACATCATTGATAAAAATATCAAAATTTCGCGAACGGTCGGCATCAAAAAATTTCACATACAACGATCTGGCTTGTTTTTCCTTATTCCGGAGTTGGTAACTGAACCAACCTTTGGCTATTCGCCACTGAATATCTTCCACGAAACCTGTCTGCGAATTTTCCGATTGGATGAAATGATCAGATTCCGGTTGCTGCTCGCCGCATACAACCCCATCAACTGTCATGGCATTCAGCCTGATTTTTTCCTGTTCTTCCTTTTCAATCTTCCGCCGGATTGAATCCACTTCTTCGACAGAGGCCTGAGCAAAGTAAATGATGTAGCGGGATTCGTGCAACTTGTGGAAAGGAATCAGCGTCATTCCATCCGAATACTTTTCGGGAAACAGACCTGTAAGTTTAAACGTGAGCGGCTCGCCGGCCACGGGCTTTACCAGCGAGGCAAGATTGTCTTTTTCACCGACTATTATCGGCATTTCTTTTTGCGAAATCTGTTTGCCGTGTGCAATATGCCCGCCCCGACTATCATCGGCAAACGTTCCATCCATGTTTTCAGTGCCGGTTTTTGCCGCCAGTACGATGGGCCCGTAGCGGAATGAAAAGTAGCTGGATTTGTCGGGAATCTGCTCTGCAACAACCTTCATGGGCAATTTCACGTTGACTTTATCGTTTTTTTTCCATTTCCTGTCAATCAGGATATATCCATCAACATGAGCCACTGAAACAGGTTTTCCGTTGATAGTGACTTCGGGCTGAGGACTTGCAACCCACTGTGGATAGCGGATTTTCAGTGTAAAGCGGGTTGTTTTTTTCGGATGAATGGTCAACTGAGTCTGCGCATCGGCCGGGAAGTTATTTTCCTGCACGATTTCAGTACTTTTCTCTTTCCAGTTTAATCGGGATGGAATAAAAAGATTGACATACAGGTTATTACCCGAATGTGCATATATCATTTCGCCATACTTAGCATGATTTTCGATACCTGAGCCCACACAGCACCAGAAGCTGGTCTGAGTCTGTGAATATACTCTGTAATGTCCCGGGCGCATGGGAGTGAAATACACAAGTCCTCCGGTATTCGGATTCTGTGAGGATAGTATGTGATTGTAAAGCGCTTTTTCGTAGAAATCAATGAATCTTGTTTCGGGATAAGTCTTATAGAGCAATTTTGTAAGGCGTAGCATGTTGTAGGTGTTACATGTTTCCGGTCCTTCGATGCTGCTCAGCATGCGTGAATAATCATCCACCGGGTGAAAATGCTCCGAAACACTGTTACCGCCGATACTTACCGAACGCTTTTCGGTTACATTTTCCCAGAAAAAGAGGGCTGCATTACTCCAGGCTTTGTTTCCATCCAGTTCAGCAATTCTTTTGAATCCTATCACCTTGGGAATCTGTGTATTGGCATGAAGTCCGGTGAGTTTGTCCTCTTTATTCAAAAGAGGCTCGAGAATATACCGGTGTGAGAATCTGCGGGCGAGTTTCAGGTATTTATCATCGCCTGTGATGGCTGTGATGTCTGCAAAAACCTCGTTCAGGCCCCCCTGTTCGCTCCTGAGCATGTTTTGGATTTGCTCGTCGGTAAGTTTCGAGAATAGATTTACAGCCCAGTCACCAAATTTAATCAGCATCTCACGTGCTTGTTCGCTGCCGGCTGTCAGGTAAGCATCACGCAAACCCGCGAAAGTTTTATGGATATTGTAAAGAGGTACCCATTTACCATTCAGTCCAAAACTGGCAGCCTCAATTTTGCCATCGCCAATTTCTTTCCACATGGCCCTGCCTCCGGTCACTCCCCCGATGTATCCGTCGTCGTTGGCATCCTGCGCTTTTTTCAGTTCGCTGATCATGTAGTCCAGCCGGGTTTTTATTTCGGCATTTCCTGTAGATGCATACATGTATGCAAGTGCCGACAGGTAATGTCCTCCTATATGCCCGTCGAGGCCGGTATTTTCCCAATTTGGATAATTTTCAGCTTTCGGTGTGAGTCCGGCTTCACGCAGATAAGGAGCCAACAGACGATCGGCACTGAGTTCGAGCAGGTACTTCATATCCATTTCTTCGGCATGCCTGAACGGACTCTCGGTAAGACGAACATCCTCGGGACTGAAGTACGAAATTTTCTGATCCGTCTGTGCAAAAACAGCTAATGTACCAAAAATTAAAAGAGTGAAAAAAACAAATCCTGATTTAAAATTACTCATAATAGACTCTGTAAGAAAGTTATAAATATAAATTCATCGTTTCAGCTACGGTTACCTTCTTGTTGAAATTAGAGGAAGTGAGCTATAAGTGTATATTTGACACTTATATTTTTCTACAAATATATTAATAATTTTCAGCCTGATGTTCAAGTTGTATTATGTTATAAAACATGGTTTAAACTTATTTCGGGAATGTAAAAGTTAAAAATAAAGTCAAAAAACCAGGAGTGAGATAAATCCATCAAAGAGGTGGAAAATCTTGTCATTTAGTAAAATAAGATATGCAAAAAAAGAAAAAGGACAGCAGTGAAATTGCTGTCCTTTTTCTTAAATTTTATCCGGATAAAATCGGATCTATTTATAATCTTTGAGTTGTTCCTGCAGCCTTTTACGTGCAAGAAAAATACGGCTTTTTACGGTTCCGATAGGCAAATTCATTTTCTGTGCAATTTCTTCGTATTTGAAGCCTTGTATGTGCATGGAAAACGGAATGCGGTATTCATCGGCAAATGCGTTGATGTTGTTACTGATTTCTCCAACAGAGTAAGCACCTTCAGGGGTTTCAAAACCGGAGTTTTGCGGCAGATTCAAATGGTGAAGGTCTTCGGTACGATCAAATACAGTCTGATTTCGAACAATTTTTCGATAATTGTTGATAAAAATATTTTTCATAATGGTCAGAACCCAACCCTTGAAATTTACATTCTCAGTAAATTTATCCTGATTATCAAGCACTTTCAGAGTAGTATCCTGTAGCAGGTCTTCGGCATCATCGCGATTAAGCGTTAAAGAAAATGCGAAATTACGCATGTTACTTTGTAGGGCAACTAATTCCTTTTCAAATTGATTGTTTTTCATCTCGTTTTTAGTTTTTGTGTGTGTAAATTTTAGCTAAAACGTATTTTTTTGAAAAAATGTAACTTCCCCGGAAGGAAGATACGCAAAGAATGTCAGTTGTCTATACTGAATATTTTTTAAAAAAAGAATTCCGAAAATTGTTTTGTATTTTTCCACTACAAATATAGTTGATTATTTCTTAAATTGACTATATTTGTAACAAAATTTTTAACACATGAATAAGATTTTAATTATTTTAAGCATTGTTATCTCAAGTTTGCTTGCAAGTGGGAATTTATACAGCAATAATCAAGCCAGGGCTCTGTATTTCACCATTGATTTGAAAAAAAATGTGGGGAGCACTACCTGGATTTACATACAAAAAGGCTTTGAAGAGGCTCGTAAGGCCAATGCTAACACCATTGTCATCGAAATGAACACCTACGGCGGCGAGGTGAGCTATGCCGATTCGATCCGGACAAAAATTCTGAATAGTGACATTCCTGTCATAGTTTTCATTGACAATAATGCCGCTTCGGCCGGAGCACTCATATCCATTGCCTGCGATAAGATTTACATGAGTCAGGCTGCCACAATAGGTGCTGCATCCGTAGTGGATCAGACTGGGCAAAAGCTGCCCGACAAATATCAGTCGTACATGCGGGCTACCATGCGGGCCACAGCCGAAGCCCACGGCAAAGATACCGTGGTGACCGGAAACGATACGGTGGTAAAATGGAAACGCGATCCGCTCATTGCCGAAGCCATGGTGGATGAACGTACCGTAGTGCCCAATGTGGCAGATTCGGGTAAAATACTTACTTTCACCACTCAGGAAGCGCTAAAATACGGATATTGCGACGGAACTGCCGAAAATATCCGGGAAATAATAAAAAAGGAAAGCGGAAATCAACCTTATGAAATCGTCAAATTCAAACCCACTGCCTGGGATAATATTAAAGGTTTTCTGATGAGTCCTATTTTTCAGGGAATTCTGATCATGCTGATTATTGGGGGTATTTATTTCGAGCTTCAGTCGCCCGGCATCGGATTTGCGCTGGGAGTGGCCATTACAGCCGCTGTGCTTTATTTTGCCCCGCTTTACATCGACGGGCTTGCTGCCAACTGGGAGATCATTCTGTTTGTTGTTGGACTTATCCTCATCGGGCTGGAGATTTTTGTAGTTCCGGGTTTTGGGATTACGGGCATAAGCGGTATCTTCCTGGTGGTTTCAGGACTGATTTTGAGCCTGCTAAACAATGTGAATTTCGACTTCAAACCGATTCACCCCGCCGATAGCAGTAAAGCCATTCTCACCGTCATCGGTGGTCTGACCCTTGGTTTCGGGCTAATTATCTACCTGAGCAATAAAATCGGTTCCAAAGGGCTTTTCAAAAAGCTGGCCCTGGAAACCACGCTTGAAAACAAGGAGGGATACATCGGTGTTCCGACTGAGGGCGTTAATATCGTTGGGAAAAAAGGCATTGCATACACCGTACTTCGCCCCTCCGGCAAAGTGAAAGTTGACGAAAAGGTGTACGATGCCGTATCTGTCAACGGAGTTTTTATCGAAAAAGGCACTCAAATCATTGTTGTTCGCTACGAGACCGGACAGGTTTACGTAGAAAGTGCCGAATAACACCACGAATACATACTTCCGAAGAAAATCACCATGCATGGATTTGGTCAAAATGTCCGGATTCAGTAACTTTCTTGTTTTTATTTTTTCGCTCCGGTTTATTTCAAATTTACTTTTTGGGACAAAATGATGTTCAAAAAAACACTTTTGCGCATTTTTCGTCAATTATATTACCAAATAGATTTTTACACATTCTTTAACTTTGTTAAACTTAAAAAGAAAGAATCTATACATATTTTTTTGGATAATTTTGTGAAACCCTTTATTCATCGAAAAACAAAAAAGATATTTTTCCTTAACATTTTCAATTAACAAAAATTAATTTTTACATGAAAAAACGATTAAAACTACTGTGCATTCTATTCTTTATCGGAATAGGTGTAAGCTTTGCACAAACCCGTGTCACGGGCAGTGTGACGGACGAAAACGGAGAGCCGATCATTGGAGCTTCTGTTATGGTTAAAGGAACTGGACAAGGAAGTATTACCGACTCAAATGGTAACTTTACCCTTTCGACTTCATCTGGTGGAATTTTGGTTGTTTCCTACGTTGGATATGAAACACAGGAAGTGCCGGTAAGTGCAAATCCCAGAATTGTATTAAGGACAAACACAGAAATTTTAGAAGAAGTAGTTGTAACTGCATTGGGTATAAAAAAAGATCGCAAGTCTTTGGGATATGCTGTTGAAGATGTAAAATCTGAAGAGTTGATGCGTAATAAGCAAGTGAATGTGATTAATTCGCTTGCGGGTAAAATTGCCGGTGTAAATGTAACGCAGTCTTCAGGTGCTGCCGGAAGTGGTTCGCAGATTATTCTTCGTGGTGGTACTTCTGCCAGCGAAAGTCGTGATAATCAACCATTATTTGTTGTAGATGGTATTATTTATGATAACTCATCGTCTGTGGTAGGGAATTCTGCATTCGATGGTGCAGGAGCAAGTGCTTCCACTACATCAAATCGTGTGATGGATATTAACCCTGAAGACATAGAAAATATCTCTGTATTGAAGGGCCCTGCCGCCTCTGCGCTTTATGGTTCGCGGGCTTCTGCCGGTGTTGTTCTTATCACAACTAAAAAAGGTAAAGAGGGAGCTGTAGAAGTAAATCTTTCAACCAAATACATATCTTCCTGGGCAAAATATCTACCGGAAACACAAACAAAATATAAAAGAGGTTATATGGAAGACCAATATAATTCTTCAGGTGTTTATACCGGTACTGTATTTAATGATTTTTCTTTTAACTCTTGGGGAGAAAAGCTGAGCGCTTCAGATCCTATTTATGATAACATTGGTAATTTCTATCAAAATGGGGGTATTTACGATACAAATATCAGTGTATCGGGCGGAACAAAAAATGGAAATTTCTATTTATCCGGTTCTTATTATGATCAGGATGGTATTATTCCAACTACCGGCTACACAAAATCTACTTTCCGTTTTAAT
The DNA here is from genome assembly GCA_009929445.1 of Bacteroidia bacterium. Lineage (GTDB taxonomy): Bacteria > Bacteroidota > Bacteroidia > Bacteroidales > Paludibacteraceae > UPXZ01. The sequence goes on along the minus strand of SAAL01000010.1, from coordinate 35,668 downwards.
GGTGAGCAAAGATATGGCATTTTCACATTTGGTGCCAATGCTGCCTATTCTGATGCAAATACGCAAAAAACGCTTACTGCTGCCGGACTCTACAATTCTCAAGGTACCGGAGCGCTTTACGCTGTTAACACATGGTCTCCAAGTGATGATATGAGCCACTATCTAAACGATGATGGAACCCGCTACCGTATGTTTGGTGACTTGCTCGACCCCTGGAATGAACGTGATAATCCGTATTGGATAATTAATAAAAATAAATTGTATGATGAAACGGATCGTTTTACTGGTAATTTCAATGTGAAAGTTGATCTTGCAAAATGGTGGTGGTTAGCTTATCGTATGGGAATTGATTCTTACACTACGGAAAATCATACCCGTATAGCTCCCGAAGGTGTTGTTAAATTAGAATGGCAGAAAGGAATGATGAGCGATAATACATTACGCTTCAAGTATATATCCACCAATTTGATGACTAATTTCAATCAGAAATTTGGAGATTTCGACCTTAATTTAATGCTGGGTACATCAACCGATAACACCCATACGAATACAAATTATCAAATGGCCTGGAACTTCCAAGTGCCAAATTTTTATGCTACAGACAACGCAACAGCAGACAATCGTAACTTTAAATCATTCTTGTCGGATAAAAGATTGGTTGGGGTGTTTGGAGAATTTCGTGCAGACTGGAGAAGTGCAGTGTTCCTTACCGTTACAGGTCGTAACGATTGGACTTCTACACTACCTATTGAAAGCCGTTCTTATTTTTATCCTTCGTTTAATGGTAGCGTAGTATTTACTGAATTTTTACCAAGACTATCTTGGTTAAACTTTGGAAAATTGCGTATTTCCGGAGCAAGGGTAGGTAAAGATACCGGAGCATATGAAACAAATACTACTCTTTGGCCTGTTTCTACTTATATTGGTGGTAAAGTGGGAGTTGGTAACAGTTGGACTCGTGGTAATCCATATCTTAAACCTGAGATGACTGAATCAACTGAACTTGGATTAGAGTTGCGTTTTCTTGATAATCGTCTGAAGATGGATGTGGCTTACTATACAAACAACTCTTATAATCAGATTCTTTCACCACGCGGACCTCAATCTACCGGTTACATTTTTACTTCTATTAATGCCGGTAATGTTTATAACAAAGGGATGGAGTTGGCAATTAATGCCACACCGATACAAAATAAGGATTGGAGTTGGGAAACGAGTCTCAACATAGCAGGGAACCGTGGTACAATGGACGGACTACTTCCCGGTATGGACATTATGTATGTAACAGACGTTCAATACGGTAATGCCAAAGCTGCTTCTTTCTCAGGTGGCGATTTTATGGCTATCTCCGGATCACAGTATTTGCGTACTTCTGATGGAAAAATCATTCTTGATAAAAATGGTATGCCTACTTATGATAAAAGTACGGCACATCAAGTTGGAAACCGTGAATCAAAATTGAACGGAGGTTGGAACAATACCATATCCTACAAAAACTTTACATTTAACATGTTATGGGAATTCCGTGTTGGAGGAGACGTGTTTAATGGAACAAAATACGCTATGACTCTAACCGGTACAAGCAAGTTCTCGGGAGATGTTCGTGATCACCTTGTTATTGAGGGTGTTCAAAATGTAGGAACAGATAAGGAGCCAATATATGAATCACGCAAGTATGAATGGTTTGCTGATCAAGCTTATGATTTCAACGGTGTCAGGATGAGCGGCGCGAATATCATCAAAAGCTACTATACCGATTATTATAACTATGAAACAGCCAACTACATAACTAATGTTAATTCACTTCGTTTACGTAATGTTTCTTTAAGCTACGACGTACCTGACACGTTCCTTAAAAAACTAAAATACTTTAAACGTGCTGTTCTTAGTGCATCGGCAAATAACCTCTTATTATTTACCAATTATGAAGGAGATCCTGAAGTGGCCGCTGCAGGATCAGGGCGTGGAGGCTCATCTTCAGTAGGATTTGATTATTGCGGTGTACCTGCAACTCAAAGCGTATCCTTTGGAATGAATATATCTTTCTAAATATTTTGCAAAACAACATAAATTTTATATTAGTATGAAAAATATAATAAAACCAATAATAATATGTCTGATAGGTATGTTTTCCTTTATATCCTGCAGCGATTGGCTGGATGTAAATGTTAACCCGAACACACCAACAGACCAAAGTGCAACGATAGAAAATCGCCTTCCACACATTCAATTCTATACAAATCACGCTTATCAGATTGCCAGTATGCGTACATTTATGGCAATGGGCGATATGACAATGAATAGCCGTACGAGCACCTACGGAGCTGCTGCTCAATGGCAAGCATCAGCATCATGGACTACTACACCTTATCAATGGTTCCTTGTAGGATCAGGTTCAAATCTTCAGATTTTATATGATAAGGCTATGCAACAACAAGCCTGGCATTATGCCGCAGCTTCACGTCTGATACATGCATATGGTTATATGTTAATGACTGATCTATATGGTGAAATGCCTTATACCGATGGGCTTGGTGAAAGTTCTGTACCTAAATATGATAATGGTAAAACTATCTACTTAGGATGTCTTGGTGAAATAGACGAAGCTATTGAACTTCTTCAAAAAACTCAGGCTGTGAGTGTACCTGCACTTTCGTTAGGTGATACCTGGGCAAATGGAGATGTAAATAAATGGTTGAAAATGGCCTATTTACTAAAGGCCAGATGGATTAACAAACTAAATAAGAAACAGCCAGGTAGCTATAAAGAAGGTAAATGGGATGCCAATGAAATTCTGGCATGCCTGGATAAAGCGCAACAAAGTAATGCGGACAATGTTTTTTATGATCATACCGATGATTACGGACCATCTCGTGATGTTCTCGGTTGGAATGAACCTGTTGATTATGCTCCTCTTTATTCTGTATTGGGTATGAATTCTAATTATTATGTCACTAAAATGATGATTGATAATTTCACGAATTTTGCCGGTTCAGGAATCGAAGACCCTCGTGCAGACCATGTCATTCCTTGGGCATACTCAGTAAAAGGTGCTACTTCACCTGCAAACTTGAAATGGGTTGGCAATTGGCGTCGTACCGCCGGTATTGATATGCACACGTTAATCCGTCTTCAAAGCCACCCATACACAACCTCATATGATGTAAAAAAAGGTGGCTGGTATATAAATACTTCAGATGCATCTCTTAAAGGAGACACTATTTATGTACAGACAACTTGCGGCTCTAAAGGTTATGGCGGTTTTAGTAGTTTGTTGTATGAAAAAGCTAAAGGTGATGCTAAATCCCGTCAATCCGGTATCTTCCACGCACGTCCATCTTCTCCTACATGGATTGCAACCTATCACGAAGCTTGTTTTATCAGGGCAGAGGTGAAGTTCAAGCAAGGTGACAAAATTGCAGCTTTTAATGCGTACAAGGCTGGTATAAAAGCGAATATGGAATTCATGAACCAGAAATTGAATGTCTGGATAAGCGGCGATCCCAGCTTGGCGTCTTGTCCATCATTTGCTCCAATGAAACAGAGTGATATTGACAATTATATTTCTAATGCAATTGGCACTGCAAGTGATATCACTTTGGCTAAAATTATGACTCAAAAGCGTATGGCAATGTTGTGGTCATTAGAGGTCTATAATGATATGCGTCGCTATGATTACGATCCTAACGTATTTTTGAATTGGCAAATTCCTGCAGAATATTATCAAAACACTACTGCTCAAAAGTATATTCCATTAGGTAAGCATCTTCGACGCTGGCAACAATGTTCACATGAACTAAATTATAACTCTGCAAACTTGCAGGCAATTGGAGCCGAAGTTCCCGGAGCTAACATGTCAAGTGAAGCATGGAACAAGGACGACGCTGTATGGTCAATCAATGTATGGTGGGATACAGCTGAATAAATCCTAAGATGTTGATGATATGAGGCTGTCTCGTAATTGTACAGCCTCATTCTTTTTTTTCCCCAGCAACGTATTAATGTTTTGTCAATGTATAGTTCTTATATCGTAGTGTAAAGAACTTTTTCACTTTCAAAAAGATAGATTTTTAATTTTTTTATGAATACTGTCATCTTTGTAATTGTAATAATTCCGCTTTCAATTAAAGCTTTTTAATTTTTTGCAAATAGAGAATCAAAACAGTTTATAATACACTCATCAATTAATTTAATTTTATACCAACTGTCATTTTCTTAAAACATAAAATATATCTTTTGTTAAGAAAAAATATTACCTCAAAAATCAATAAATTCAACTTGTTAAATTAGTCAAAAGTTTCAGGATATTTCTGATGTAATGAACTCTTATTAAAAAAAAACAGCGTATTTTTGTTAGAATATATGAAAAAACTATTTTTAGTCATATCGTTGTTAGTTATTGCTTTTTATACATTCGCCCAAGTTCCCCCCGTCATTCTCGGTGCCGAGCAAACCAAAGCTTATCTCCCCATTCTGAAAAACAAAAGGGTCGCGCTTTTCTCGAACCATACCGGCATGGTGGGCAATAAACACACGCTGGATATTTTGATTGAGAATAACGTGAATGTGGTGGCGATTTTCTCGCCGGAACACGGTTTCCGTGGAACGGCCGATGCCGGCGAACACGTTTCCAGCTCGGTGGATGAAAAAACCGGTGTGCCTGTTCTTTCACTTTATGATGGAGCTTTCGGTCTTCCGGGTGAGGAAAATATCCGTAAATTCGATGTGCTCGTGGTGGATATTCAGGATGTGGGACTGCGGTTTTACACGTACTATATTTCTATGGTAAGGCTGATGGATGCCTGTGCCGAATTTAACCGCAAAATGCTTATCCTCGACCGGCCGAATCCAAACGGATTTTATGTGGACGGTCCCATTCTGGACATGAAATATAAATCGGGCGTGGGCTGGCTGCCTATTCCGGTGGTTCACGGGATGACGCTCGGTGAACTGGCGCTGATGACCAACGGCGAACGCTGGCTTCCGGCTTCGCGCGTGTGCGATTTAACGGTTATTCCCTGCAAAAACTACACGCATCAGACCAGGTACATTCTGCCTGTTCCACCTTCGCCCAATCTGCCGGACATGAAATCGATTTACCTCTACCCTTCCACATGCTATTTTGAAGCTACACCGGTGAGTCTGGGACGGGGAACGGATAAGCCATTTCAGGTTTACGGCCATCCAAATATGAAGGGTTACGACTTCACTTTCACACCACGAAGCATTTCGGGTGCTAAAAATCCACCACAACTCGACAGACTTTGCTACGGTGTGGATTTAAGCGGAAAAAGCGATGAAGAAATTTGGGAAAAAGGAATTGATTTGAGCTATCTGATTGATGCTTACAGGAATTTGAATTTGGACGATCATTTTTTCCGTCCGTTTTTCGAACTCTTAATTGGTAATGAAAATATCCGGAAAATGATTAAATCCGGAAAATCTGCCGACGAAATCAAAGCAAGCTGGCAGGAAGATGTGGCGCGATTCAGGGAGCACCGGAAACCGTATCTGGTTTATAGTGAGTAGTTTATAGTTTATAGTTTTTTTTTTGGAAACTTAAATTTTTCACTTTGATTGAAAATTAGCATTTAGCAGTAAAATAGTTTATAGTATGAAATATCGAGATTTTAAGGATTTAATCGCCTATCAAAAAGGATTTACTCAGGCAATGAATATTTTTCAACTGTCTGCTGGTTTTCCTTTTGAAGAAAGGTACTCATTAACCGACCAAATCAGACGTTCATCTCGTTCTATCTGTACAAACATGGCAGAAGCATATCGTAAAAGAGCCTATCCGAAACACTTTCATTCAAAAATGACTGATTGTTGGGCAGAAAATGGCGAAACCGGAGTTTGGTTAGATTTTGCATATCACTGCAATTATATTTCAGAAGAAATTTACAATCAACACATTGCATTAAACACAGAAATTGGCAAACTCATAACATATATGATAAACAATCCCGAAAAATTCGGAGTAAAAGAAGATTAGCTCAACAACAATATAACTATCTCACTATAAACTATCTTACTATAAACTATCTTACTATTTTACTATAAACTATCTTACTATTTAACTTTAAACTATCTTACTATAAACTAAAAAAATGTCACCAATCGCAGTCATCATCACCATAGCAGCCTATTTTTTGGTGCTTTTTACCGTTTCTCACCTGGCAGGACGCAAAGCGGATAATGCCGGATTCTTCATCGGCAACCGCAGCTCGAAGTGGTATATGGTGGCTTTTGCAATGATTGGCTCCACCATTTCGGGTGTTACCTTTATGTCGGTGCCGGGCATGGTCGACCCGAAGGCATTTTCCTACATGCAGATGGTGCTCGGTTTTTTCGTGGGGCAGCTCATCATTTCGTTTGTGCTGATTCCTGTTTTTTACCGGATGAAGCTGTTTTCCATTTACGAATACCTGGACGAGCGATTTGGAGTGAGTACTTACAAAACCGGCGCCTGGTTTTTCTTTATTTCAAAAGTCCTGGGTGCATCGGTGCGACTTTTTTTAGTATGTCTTTTTCTGCAAATGATGGTTTTCGGACCGCTCAATATCCCCTTTATTTTCAATGTGGTAGCAACTGTGGCATTGGTTTGGCTTTATACCCGTCAGGGCGGAGTGAAAACGCTGATTTGGACCGATTCGCTCAAAACTTTCTGCCTGATTCTTTCCGTGGTTCTGACCATTTATTTTATTGTAAAAAACATGGGATTGGATTTCAGCGGAATGGTTTCAAGCATCCGTGGAAGCGACCTTTCACGCACTTTCTTTTTCGATAATCCGAAAGAGGGTACATATTTCTGGAAACAGTTTCTGGCAGGGATTTTCACCATGATAGCCACTACGGGACTTGATCAGGACTTTATGCAACGAAATCTCAGTTGCGAAAATCCGCGCGACTCGCAGAAAAACATCATTACCAGCGGTTTGGTGCAGTTGGTTATCAACCTGCTGTTTCTTATGCTCGGCGTGCTGCTTTACCTGTTTATCGACAGCAAAGGCATTACACGCCCTGAAAAAAGCGACGAACTTTTCCCGATGGTAGCCACGCAGGGTTATTTACCGTTGGCGGTGGGAATTCTATTTATTATCGGGCTGATTTCTTCTGCATACGCGGCAGCAGGCTCGGCACTCACAGCCCTGACAACGTCCTTTACGGTAGACATTCTGGGGATAAAAAATAAATCCGAAGTACAAATCAAATCTACCCGTAAAAATGTCCATATCGGTATGGCAGTGGTGATGGGCGTGGTTATTTTTGTATTTAACTTATTGAATAACACGAGTGTAATTGATGCCGTTTACATACTGGCAAGTTACACCTACGGCCCGATTTTGGGAATGTTTGCCTTTGGGATTTTGATAAAACGCTCAGTAAGAGATAAATTTGTGCCGTATATCGCGGTTTTAGCACCGATAATCTGCTTTTTCCTGCAAAAATTGACAATAGCTGTGTGGGATTTCCACTTTGGATATGCGTTGATTATTGTAAATGCATTGATAACAATGCTGGGGATGTGGTTGGTAACAACTAAAACACTGCCCCCTAACCCCCTAAAGGGGGAGTAAGTCTGAATTGTGATTTGTTTGATTAATTTGATTGATATGAATAATGATTTTCTAAATAATAAAAAAGTAGAAATACCCTCTAAGAATCCCCCCTTTAGGGGGTTAGGGGGCTTGTTTTTCTTATTTCTCTTCTTCCCCATCATTCTTTCTGCCCAGCTTCTCACACCCGATGCCACTCAAAACATCGAGAATTATCTGAATTCGGAAGTGAGCAAGGAGATTTCCGTTGGGAAAATCCGCATTGACAGCACTAAAATTGCAGGAAATGAACTGCACCTTTTCATTAACGGAAATTTTTCCAATTTTCCGTTCCGAAACCACAATGTAGCAAAATTCAATTTAGAAATTTTTAAATTATTAAACTTAGATCTAACCAAATATACACTGAAATTATTTGCAGGAAAAAAACCGGTTGAAGAACTGATTTTGCCTGAATTTACCACTAAAAGAGATAAAAACCGAAAGACTTTCAGCACTTACACCAAAATTCCGTTAATCACCAGATTATCTGCCCCTTACAAGCCTGTAAACGGACTACAAAACCGCCACATTGCGCTCTGGCAAAGCCACGGCTACTACTACGAGCAGAAACTCGCCCGCTGGGAATGGCAGCGCGCCCGAATTTTTCAAACCGTAGAAGACCTCTATACACAGAGTTACGTGCTGCCATATCTGGTACCAATGCTCGAAAATGCGGGTGCCAACGTGCTGATGCCTCGCGAACGCGACACGCAAACCGAAGAAATCATTGTGGACAACGACGAAGGAATTCATGATACATCCATTTATTCAGAAAAAAACGGAACCAAAAGTTGGTCAACAGGGAATGCACCCGGTTTTGCTCAGTTAAGAAAACAGTATGTTGATTTTGAAAATCCATTCAAAGACGGAACTTTCCGCCAAACAGAAACCAGTAAGAAAGGCACGAAAACCACCGCAGAATGGACACCTGACATTCCAAAAGCAGGAAAATACGCCGTTTATATTTCTTACCATACCCTGCCAAAAAGCACTGAGGATGCTTATTACACCGTTTTTCACCGGGGTGGAAAATCGGAATTCAGCATCAACCAGAAAATGGGAGGCGGCACGTGGATTTATCTCGGAACTTTCAGTTTTGAAAAAGGTAAAAGCGGTAAAGTGGTTTTGTCCAATATCTCATCCAAAGCCGGTCAGATACTCACTGCCGATGGTGTGAAATTCGGCGGAGGGATGGGAAATATTGCCCGCAAAGTATCGGCAGATGGTGCTACCGAAAACGTGCCGAGTTCACGAAGCAACGAACCGCAGGCGAAAATCGAAAATCCAAAAATTGATTATCCGTACGAAACAAGCGGATATCCGCGCTACACGGAGGCTGCCCGCTACTGGATGCAATGGGCAGGCATTCCGGACAGCATTTACTCCGAAAGCAAAGGCCGAAACGACTACACCGACGACTACAAATGCCGCGGACTTTGGGTGAATTATCTGGCGGGCGGTTCAGCCGTCAATCCCCTGCAAAAAGGGCTGAACATCCCCGTGGATATGGCTTTCGCCTTTCACACCGATGCCGGAACAACCCAGAACGACAGCATAATCGGTACACTGGGCATCTATTATACCGGTACCGAAACCGGAAAATACCCGAACGGCGTATCCAGAAATGTTGCGCGCGAGCTCACCGACCGAGTTAATTCATTCATTGTAAGGGATATTCGGCAACTTTACGAGCCCGATTGGACCCGACGTGGCATGTGGGATCGCTCCTACTTCGAAGCCCGTTCTCCAAACGTGCCGACTATGTTGCTGGAACTACTTTCGCACCAAAATTTTGCCGATATGCGTTACGGGCTCGATCCGCGCTTCCGGTTTACGGTGAGCCGAGCCATTTACAAGGGAATTCTTCAGTTTATTGCTTCGCAAAATTACATGAATTACGTCGTTCAGCCACTTCCGGTGGATAATATGAGCTTGAGATTTACCGGGGGAAATGAAGTGGAATTAAGCTGGAAGCCTGTAGCAGACCCACTGGAACCTACAGCAAAAGCGGAACAATACATCGTTTATCAACGAATGGAAGGCGGTGATTTTGACAACGGCACGCTGGTGGAAAGCAACACATTCAAAACCACCATTCCGAACGATAAAACTGTGAGTTTCAAAGTTACGGCGGTGAATAAAGGCGGTGAAAGTTTCCCTTCGGAAATTCTTTCCATCGGAAAATCGTTCTACAATAAGGGTACCGTATTGATTGTCAATGGTTTTGACCGGATAAGTGCACCGGCAAATTTTGATGCACAAGGCGATAGCATAGCCGGATTTTTGGATGAACTGGACCACGGAGTGCCTTATCTCAATGATTATAAATACATTGGAAAACAGAAAGAATTTCGCCGGAAAATACCCTGGATGGACGACGATGCCTCAGGTTTTGGCGACAGCTACGCCAATTACGAAACGACTGTTATAGCCGGCAACACATTTGATTATCCGGCCGTTCACGGCGAAGCCATTTTGAAAGCGGGCTATTCGTTTGTTTCCTGCAGCGACGAAGCCGTTGAAAATCAAATGGTTCGATTATCGGATTACAAAATTATTGATTTGATTTTAGGAAAAGAATATCAGACCAGAATGGGTCCGGGTGGAATTAAACCGCTTGAATTTAAGACATTCACTACCAAAATGCAGCAAGCAATTTCTGAATATTGCCTGCAGGGCGGAAATATTTTTATTTCAGGAGCTTTCGTAGGCACCGACTTGTGGGACAACCGCTACACTGTTTCGATTGAAGAGGATAAGCAGTTCGCAATCAACATTTTGAAATACAAATGGCGGGCGGGACAAGCAACACGTATTGGCAATGTAAAAGCTGTAACTTCGTATTTTCCGATGTTTGTCGGCATTTATAATTTTTACAATGAATTAAATCCTGATAATTACGTAGTGGAAGCTCCCGATGCCATAGAGCCCGGATTGGAGGGCGCATATACCATTTTTCGCTATTCTGAAAATAACCTGAGCGCCGGCGTGGCATACAAGGGAAATTACAAATCGTGTGTGCTCGGATTCCCGTTTGAAAGTTTGAAAATTCAGATAGAAAGAGAAAAAATGATGAAAGGAGTACTGGAGTTTTTTGAAGCCCCTTAACCATCCCGAAACAAATTCGGGACAGATTCTCAAAGGGGGAAAATTTCCCGTAGGCGATAAATATCAATAGCAGGATAAAAAAAGGAAGAACATTCCCCGTAGGGATAAATTATCACAATGAAACTCAAACTAACCATATTATTTGTAATTTCCCAAATCGGTGTTTTGTACGGGGTGGAGCCCTTCCATTTCGCACTTTTGACTGATTTACATATCACACAAAACACAACCGCAGTAGAAGATTTGGAAAATTCGTTGAAACAAATAAATAATACACCTGAAATTGAATTTGTACTGGTTACGGGCGATGTAACGGAGTTTGGTGATAAGGTTTCGCTGGAAAAGGCGAAAGAGCTTCTCGACAAATTGAACATACCGTATTACATCACTTCGGGCAATCACGAAACGAAATGGAGCGCATCGGGACATACCGATTTTGCACAGATTTTCGGGGATGATAAGTTTGCTTTTGAACACAAAGGTGTACGGTTTTTCGGATTTAATACCGGACCGTTTTTGCGAATGGCCGATGGACATGTTTCACCACAGGATATCACCTGGTTGAAAGATGAATTGAGTAAAAAAGAGAAAACACAGCCGGTAATTCTTGCTACCCACTACCCGCTTCAATACGGCGATGTGGACAACTGGTACGAGCTGACCGATGCGGTCCGGACGCACAACATTCGGGCGATTTTGGGCGGACATTATCACCGCAACGCTGTTTTTGCCTATGATGGAATTCCCGGCTTGATTAATCGCTCTAACCTCCGTGCAAAAGCCGACGTAGGCGGATATTCGGTTTACTCCGTTACGGCCGATAGCCTGATAGTTTACGAACAAACTATCGGCGGTGAGCCAAAACGCTGGGTGGCCCTTTCGATGAAAGAGCAATATTTCGACGAAAAAGGGAGCGACAGGAAATATCCCGATTTTTCGGTCAACCAATTTTTTCCGAATGTAAAAGAAAAATGGCTCATGAAAACGGGAATTGGAATATACAGTTCGCCTGCGATGTGGAAAAAGAACGTTTTCGTGGGCGATGATTTGGGTAAATTAACAAGCTACAATCTAAAAAACGGTAAAAAGCAATGGAGTTTCCAAACAGGACAAAGAATTGTGGGAACACCTGCAGTTGCTGATGGCATTGTTGTTTTTGGCTCTGCCGATAAAAATATTTACGGAGTAAACGCCAAAACCGGCAAGCAAATTTGGAAAATTCCGACAAATGAAGCCGTTCTGGGAACAGTTACGATTGAAGATGGGATTGCTTACGTGGGCGGAAGCGACAATTCGTTCAGAGCCATCGAAGTAAAATCGGGAAAAGTGAACTGGATTTTCGACAAACTGAAAGGCTATGTGGAAACAAAACCACTGATAATCAATAATAAAGTAATTTTTGGAGCCTGGGATACTTTTTTGTATGCTTTGGAGAAAAATACCGGAAATCTCGTATGGCAATGGACAAACGGCATCAAAAGCACGCATTATTCACCCGCTGCGGTTTGGCCGGTTTCTGCGAATGGGAAAGTATTCGTTGTGGATCCCGAACGTGCGATGACAGCCATCGACCTTGAAACCGGCAAAACCAGCTGGCGAACCAAACAATCGATGGTGCGTGAAAGCATCGGCATTTCCGAAGATGGCAACCGCATTTACGCTAAAACCATGCAGGACAGCGTGGTTTGTTATTCATCGCAAAACGAAACGCCCCAGAAAATCTGGTCGGGCAACATAGGTTACGGTTACGAACACAACCCTTCAATGCTCGTGGAAAAGAGTGGAATTGTATATGGAAGTACCAAAAACGGACTTATCTTTGCATTGGAAGCATTGACCGGAAAGGTAATCTGGAAACATAAAATTGGCAATTCGTTGGTGAATACCGTTTTGCCGACAGGAAAAAAAACCGTGCTGGTAACGACGGCGAGTGGGGAGGTGAGCCTGTTAAAATACACCCCATAACCCTTTAAGGGGAATAAGAAATACAATTTATCAAAAAATGCGAAATAAAATAAGTATAAATAAATCGAACACAAATTACACAAAACACACAAATTTTTAAATTGAGAAAATCGTGTTTATTCAAGAAATTCGTGAAATTGGTGTTCAAAAACAAACACATAACATTATGACAAAATTCAGTAACTCCCCTTCAGGGATTGGAGGCCGCTCAATTAATTGCTTTATTCCTTACGAGGAGGCTGCACAGGTGTCTCAGACCATTCAAAACCTGAAAAAATCAACACTGGTTGATAAAATTTATTTAGTGGCAACCACTCAACTTCCGGCTGTAGAAGGTTGTGAAGTGATTGAAACCAAGAGTCTTAAATCAACAGATGCTATCCAAAAAATAGCTGCTAAAGCCGATGCGGATTACACGATGATTTACACCAAAACCACCACACTGAAATGGGTGAATTACTCCATTGAACGGATGGTGGCTATTGCCGAAGATTCAAACGCAGCCATGACCTATTCCGACCATTTCAAAGAAGCCAACAACGTTCGCCAGGAAGCACCTGTGATCGGTTATCAGATGGGTTCGCTGCGCGACGATTTTGACTTTGGTTCCGTGCTGCTTTATCGCACATCGGCACTGAAAGAAGCAGTTCAACGAATGGACGCTGACTACGACTTCGCCGGATTATACGATTTACGTCTGAAAGTTTCACAAAAAGGCGACCTGGTACATATCAACGAATTCCTGTATTATGAAATAGAAAACGACACCCGAAAAACCGGAGAAAAGATATTTGATTATGTCGATCCGAAAAACCGCATTGTTCAGATTGAAATGGAGCAGGCCTGCACACAACATCTGAAAGATATCGGCGGATATTTGGAACCAAACTTCAAACACATTGAATTCACCGAGGATAATTTTGAAATGGAAGCATCGGTGATTATTCCGTGTAAAAACCGCGTGAAAACCATTGGAGATGCCATTCAGTCGGCCTTAAACCAAAAAACCACCTTTCCTTACAATGTGATTGTGGTGGATGATAATTCCGAAGACGGAACGGTGGATGTCATAAAAAAATTCATGGACAATCCAAAACTGATTTACATTGCGCAGGATACATCCTACCATGCAATAGGCGGCAACTGGAATGCAGCGTTTCATGATCCCAGGTGTGGAAAATTTGCCCTTCAGTTAGACAGTGACGACCTGTATTCCGACGAAAATACGGTGCAAAAATTCGTGGATGCGTTTTACGAACAGAACTGCGCCATGGTAGTGGGTACGTATAAACTGACCAATTTTGACCTGGAAATGATTCCGCCCGGAGTGATTGACCACAAAGAGTGGACACCCGACAACGGAAGAAACAACGCCTTGCGCATCAACGGATTAGGTGCTCCCCGAGGTTTTTATGTACCCATGCTTCGTCAAATCAATTTCCCTACCACAAAATACGGTGAAGACTACGCAGTGGGATTGCGTGTGAGCCGCGAGTACCAAATCGGACGTATCTACGATGTGATATACCTTTGCCGCCGCTGGGACGACAATTCGGATGCTTCGCTTGATGTGGTGAAAATGAACGGACACAATACGTACAAAGACCGGATCAGGACCTGGGAATTGCAGGCAAGAGTGAAGATGAATAAAACCCCCAACCCCTAAAAGGGAGCAACGAGTGCAAATGGTCAATATTTAATCGTTTTTATTTTTATGTATTTAGGCAACAATTCTACTTTATGATATCTATTTCTATGCAAGAACCAAAACTTTCTGTTGGAATAATGTTTGAATCGAAAATTGATTTTTCGTTGCTAAATGCTTATTTATGCAATGGAAAGGAGTTTTTTGGTAATCAAACTGTAGAATTTTGTGATGGAAAAATCCATTGGAACGGCAGTTTTCACAACGAATTGGTTTTCACACCACAACAGGAAGAAACCGATTCTTTTGAATTGTTTAATGTTACTATCGGCATCAATTTTCACTGGGAACGGAAAGAAAATCAGCGTTTTAAGGGAGCGTTGAAAATTATTGTTGAAAACGAAAAACTTACTGTCATCAACGTGATTTCGGTGGAAGAATACCTGACCAGCGTAATTTCATCTGAGATGAGCGCCACAGCATCGCTGGAATTATTGAAAGCACATGCGGTAATTTCGAGAAGTTGGGTGTTGGCCCCAAAATACAACAGACCGGCCCCCCAACCCCCTAAAGGGGGAGTAAAGAGCGCATATCCACCTTTGTACTCGCGATTAAAGGAATTGGCACTTATAAATCGTCATAACCCAACAGATGCTGAAAATTTTCTTTGGGAAAATTTAAAAGGGAAAAATATCGATGGATATAAGTTTAGAAGACAGCATATTATAGATGATTGTATTGTTGACTTTGTATGTTTAAGCAAAAAATTAGTTGTCGAAGTTGATGGAAAATATCACAATGAACCTGATGTACAAGAATATGACAAACTTAGAACACAACTACTGAATAAACATGGTTATGAAATCATTCGATTTACAAATGAAGAAGTATTATTTGATATTGAAAACACTCTAAATCAGATAAAACTCGAATTACGCACAAAAACTCCCCCTTCAGGGGGTTGGGGGGCTGGGAGGTCGGGAGGGGCCGGGCTTCTCTGGTACGAACGCGATGCTCACACCAATTTCGACGTGTGTGCCGATGACCATTGCCAGCGTTATCAGGGTATTACGCGTGCTTCCACGGAAATTGTGAAGCAGGCAATCGTGGAAACTTACGGACAAGTACTGATTTACGATAATAAGATTTGTGATGCCCGTTTTTCTAAATGCTGTGGTGGCGTGTTTGAGGAGTTTCAAAATTGCTGGGACGATGTGTATCACCCTTACCTTCGTAAAACAAGGGACTATAAATCAGACACTTTTCTACCCGATCTGACCGTAGAAAACGAAGCTCAAAAATGGATCAGAACTTCACCCGATGCTTTTTGCAACACAAGGGACAAGCAAATTCTATCTCAGGTACTGAATAATTACGATCAGGAAACAACCGATTTCTACCGCTGGAAAGTGGAATATTCGCAAGAGGAACTTTCAGCCTTAATTTTGAAACGTTCGGGCGTGGATTACGGGGAAATCATTGATTTTGTGCCGATAGAACGGGGAACTTCGGGGCGATTGGTTCAGCTGAAAATCGTTGGAACAAAACAAACCCGGATTATCGGCAAAGAACTTGAAATAAGACGTACATTATCCGAAAGTCATTTATACAGTTCTGCCTTTGTGGTGGATAGAGAATTTTCAGAAGAAAGTGAAATCCCGTCAACATTCATTCTGACCGGCGCCGGCTGGGGTCATGGTGTGGGACTGTGCCAGATAGGCGCTGCGGTGATGGGAGAAGAAGGTTATTCGTACGAAGAAATATTATTGCATTATTACATCGGGGCAAAGATTGAGAAGTGGTATTGAAATCTGCCCCTAACCCCTTAAAGGAAGAAGCAACATTCAAGTTGAAAATTAACTTATTTAGAAAGAATATAAAACAAATCTATTTATGACAAAAATTTTGATAAATGTTCTCCATTCCCCCTTCAGGGGGTTAGGGGGCATTTTGTTGTTGATACTTTTCACAATGCCTGTTTTTGCCCAATCTCCCCGCATTCAAACCGGCGTTGAAGTGCTTAATTCACAGAATTTCAAAATCTTGCAGGGAAAACGGGTGGGTTTAATTACCAACCCGACGGGCGTGGATAATAACCTGAAATCCACCATCGACATTTTACACGAAGCACCGAATGTTAATCTGGTGGCGCTTTTCGGACCGGAGCACGGCGTTCGCGGCAATGCCCATGCAGGCGATAAAGTGGACGATATTACCGATCCGAAAACGGGATTGCCGGTCTACTCGCTTTACGGTAGCACCCGCAAGGCTAAGCCCGAAATGCTGAAAGGAATTGACATATTAGTATATGATATTCAGGATATTGGCTGTCGCTCATTTACCTACATCAGCACCATGGGGCTGGCAATGCAGGCTTGTGCTGAAAATAATATCGAATTTGTGGTGCTCGACCGCCCGAACCCGCTTGGCGGACTGAAAGTGGAAGGAAATTATGCCGAAGACGGTTTTATTTCCTTTGTCAGCCAATTCAAAATCCCGTACGTGTACGGACTTACGCCCGGCGAACTGGCACAGATGCTCAACGGCGAACCATCGCTCGGAAACAAGCCCTGCAAGCTTTCCGTAGTAAAAATGAAAGGCTGGAAACGCAAGATGACTTACGACCAAACCGGCCTGCAGTGGGTACTTTCGTCGCCACACATTCCCACGGCCGAAACGTCGTTTTTCTACCCGGTTTCCGGAATTTTGGGCGAGTTGTACTACATGTCCATCGGCGTGGGCTACACCCTTCCGTTCCGCATGTTCGGGGCAGAATGGATTAACGCCACCGAGCTGACCGATGCACTGAATGCATTAAACTTACCCGGAATCATTTTCCGCCCATTGTACGCCAAGCCATATTATTCCGTTTCACAAGGAAAGCAGATTGAAGGCGTTGAAGTGCATATTATGAATTATGAAAAGGCTAATTTGAGCGAGATACAATTTTATGTGATGCAGGAAGTTGCCAGCCTTTACCCCGAACACGATGTGCTGAAAAATGCTGGCGAAAACCGGTTCGGGATGTTTGACAAAGTCTGCGGTACCGACCAAATCCGCACCCTTTTCAGCAAACGCAACCGCTGGGAAGATGCTAAAGCATACTGGGATAAAGATGTGGAGAGTTGGAAGAAATTGGCGAAGAAATATTGGTTTTATAAATAAAAGCCCCTCTAAACCTGCCTGCGGCAGGCAGGTCTCCCCGAAGGGGAGACTCTTGGACTGTAAGAATTAGTAAATACAGCAAATTTACACACACTTATTCTCCCTTTTGATAAAGGGAGATGTCCGAAGGACAGAGAGTTATAATGTTGACAGATGAAACACATTACACATTGAAAAAATTATTTTTTTAATTGTAACTCTAATCCCTCCGCTTCGCTCGTCCCTTTTATCAAAAAGGGACATTTGGGGACAGTGGAAATTTAGTAAATACTACGAATACGCACACACCAATTCTCCCTTTAGATAAAGGGAGATGTCCGAAGGACAGAGGGTTAGAATTAGTACCCGTAGAGGGATGGGTTAGAAAATAAAAAATAGAAAACATAACATAATGACCAAAACACTAAATACAAAAAAACTTCAACCATATCGCAGAAGTTTAAGAAAAAAGATGACTTTTGCAGAAGTTGCTTTGTGGTTGATGATAAAGAATAAGCAGTTGGATGGTGTACGGTTTTTACGTCAATATAGCGTTGGCAATTTCATTCTGGATTTTTATACGCCTCAATTCAAATTGGCAATTGAACTAGATGGTGACGGACATTTTACTGAACAACAAATGGAATATGACAAAAAGAGGGATGAGTATCTAAATTCGCAGGGAATTAAAGTGTTACGTTTTGAGAACTTTGAAGTAATCGATTATCCTGACAGATCATTGAATGAAATAAGAAAGTATTTAGTTTAATCATTTTCTTCTAATCCCTCCGCTACGCTCGCCCCTTTTATCAAAAAGGGACATTTGGGGACAGTGGAAATTTAGTAAATACTACGAATACGCACACACCAATTCTCCCTTTTGATAAAGGGAGATGTCCGAAGGACAGAGGGTTAGAAAATATCAAGAACAAGTAGAAATATAAGTTATAAATGCATAAAAACACCACATACAAACTTTTTCTCTCCGAAATCTCCACTTTCGTAAACAAAAAGCGGATTTATACGGACGAACTTCGACGATTGGCGTGGGGAACGGATGCGGGATTTTACCGCCTGATACCACAAATCGTCATTCGTTCAATAAATGAAGTGGAAGTGGCCCGATTGCTGAAAACTGCCGATAAATATAACTTGCCGGTAACTTTTCGGGCAGCCGGAACCAGTTTATCCGGACAGGCTATCAGCAATTCAATTTTGATTGTAGCGGGGAAACACTGGGAGAAATACAAAATTGCTGATGATCACTCGCAAATCACGCTGCAACCGGGCATCGTTGGCGAACGCGTAAACCAAATCCTGAAACCTTACGGCGTAAAATTCTCACCCGATCCTGCTTCGTTAAAATATGCCATGGTGGGCGGAATTGTTATGAACAATGCATCCGGAATGAACTGTGGAACACATGCCAACAGCGACCGTGTGATGATTTCAGCACGGATGGTTTTTACGGATGGCACAATTTTGGATACCGGTGATGCCGAAAGCCGGAAAACTTTTGCGGAAAAGAAACCTGAATTTATTCAGGAAATTCAGAATATCAGAAATAATATTCTTAACAATAAGGAATTATCCGAACGAATTCGTCATAAATATTCGATAAAAAACGTAACCGGGCTGAATATTTTGCCATTCATTTACTACGATGATCCGTTTGATATCATTGCTCACCTGCTTGTTGGTTCGGAAGGCACGCTCGCATTTATGTCGGAAGTGACCGTTAAAACCGAGCACGATTTTCCGTTCAAAGCAAGTGCCATGCTCTATTTCAGGGACATTCGCAAAGCATGCAAAGCGGTGGTCATGTTCAGCAAAATGACCGATAAAGCGGGCAACCGCATTGTGAAAGGGGCGGAATTACTGGATAAAAAATCGCTCTCATCGGTCAATGATACCACGGGTGAAGGACTAACCGCTATTCTTACGGAAGTAAAAGGAAATTCGCCCGAGGAACTGGCAGAACATATTGCCGAAATTACAAAATCGCTGGAAAACTATGAATTAGCTGTTCCTGTATATTTTACCGATAAAGAAGAAGAATATTCAAAGTATTGGGCCATTCGTTCCGGTATTTTCCCTTCGGTGGGCGGCACACGTCCACCGGGGACTACATGTCTGATTGAAGATGTGGCATTTCATATCCAGGATTTGCCCAATGCAGTTGCCGATTTGCAGGATTTAATGGAAAAACACGATTACCACGATGCCTGTATTTACGGACATTCTCTGGAAGGAAATTTCCACTTCATTATCAACCAATCCTTTGACACCGAGCAGGAAATTCAGCGCTACGAAAATCTGATGAACGATGTCATCGCGCTGGTGGTGGACAAATACGACGGTTCACTCAAAGCGGAACACGGAACCGGACGGAATATGGCTCCGTTTGTGGAGTATGAGTGGGGAAAAGAGGCATTCGAAGTGATGAAAGCGGTGAAAAAGCTCTTTGATCCGAAAAACGGGTTGAACCCGGGCGTAATATTCAACGATGATCCGAAATGTCATTTGAAGAACCTGAAACCACTGCCGTTGATTGAACTGAAAAACGGCAAAACGGACCATAAGGCAGATAGATGCATTGAATGTGGATTTTGTGAAATCAATTGTCTTTCAACCGGTTTTACGCTTTCCGCACGACAGCGTATCGTTTCGCAGCGGGAAATCTCCCGGCTTCGTAGAAGCGGGGAAAATCCGACTAGATTGGCTACTCTCGAAAAAGAATATATATACGCAGGCGAACAAACCTGCGCCGTGGATGGACTTTGTGCCACATCCTGCCCGATGGGAATTGATACCGGTGATTTGACGCACGACATCCGGGAAGCTAATATTCCAAAAGGAAGCGTGCCTTACAAAATCGGTGACTTTGCCGCAAATCATTTTGCCGGAATAAAAAGTTCGCTCCGACCATTGTTGGGAGTTGCCAATGCTGCACATACTGTTCTCGGAACGAATGTTATGAGTGCCGTAGGACAGGGACTTCACAAAGCCGGAATGCCGCTGTGGACGAGTTCATTGCCAAAATCCTATAATTTGAATAAAAAGAAAATCCCTGTTTTTACTTCGGAGAAAAAAGTGGTGTATTTTCCAAGCTGCATCAACCAAACAATGGGTGTCTCGAAGAATGCTCCGGATCAAACGCCATTGCCTGACAAGATGTTGTCATTATTGAAAAAAGCCGGTTATGAAGTTATTTTTCCGAAAGGAATGGAGCGGATGTGCTGCGGAACAATCTGGGAAAGCAAGGGAATGTACGATATAGCCGACCGCAAATCATCGGAACTGGACGAAGCCCTTTGGGAAGCCAGCGAACAGGGAAAATATCCCGTATTGTGCGACCAAAGTCCGTGTTTGAAGCGGATGAGACATAAAATTACCCGGATGAAACTCTACGAACCGGCTGAATTTATCTATGATTTTCTGAGGGATAAACTGATTTTTAATCCTACGGATGAGCCTGTGGCATTGCATATAACCTGTTCAATGAAGAAAATGGAACTGGAAAATAAAATCATTTCACTGGCAAAACTTTGTTCCAAAACGGTTATTATTCCCTCAGAGGTCGGATGCTGCGGTTTTGCAGGTGACAGAGGTTTCACCTATCCGGAGTTGAACGCATACGCGTTGCGAAAACTACATCCGCAAATTGAAAAGGCAGGCGTTAAATTGGGCTATTCCAACAGTCGTACCTGTGAAATCGGACTGGAAACAAATGCCGGAATTCCATATATTTCGATTGTGTATCTGGTGGATGAGGTAACAAAAGAAGCCCCCTAACCCCCTGAAGGGGGAATAAAAACATGAATTTAACTGTTTACTGAAATATATAGTAATGACAACAAAACAATTTTATTAATTGCATTATTAATGAATAAAACTACAATAAATCCCCCCTTAAGGGGGTTAGGGGGCAGCTCTGGGGGGCAGTCCCGTATTCTCGCCCTCGACATCCTGCGAGGGATTACCATTGCCGGGATGATTATGGTAAATAATCCGGGCTCGTGGAGCAACGTGTATGCACCGCTTGGGCATGCGCAGTGGAACGGACTTACGCCTACAGACCTCGTGTTCCCGTTTTTTATGTTTATCATGGGGATTTCCATGTTTATCTCCCTTAGGAAGTACAATTTCGAAGCGAGCGGCTCGGCAATCCGTAAAATTGTAAAACGAACCGTGTTACTGTATCTCGTCGGGTTAGGAATAGCGTGGTTTTCACTCACCATGCGAAATTTCAACAGTGAGGAACTTACCGGACTGCCATTTTTCCAACGCCTCGGACAGTCCATGTGGAATTTTGACGAAATACGTATTTTGGGTGTAATTCCCAGACTTGCCATCTGTTACGGAGCAGCTTCTATCATTGCTTTGACGATGAAACACAAGTATATACCATACCTCATTGCTGTGCTGTTGATTGGCTATTTTATTCTGCTTCTGGCAGGAAACGGCTTCGCGTACGACCGCACAAACATCCTGTCCATCGTGGATTACAAAATTCTGGGTGAAGCACACATGTACAACGACAACGGCATTGAACCGGAAGGAATTTTGAGCACCATTCCGGCTATTGCACATGTTCTGGTAGGCTTTCTTGTAGGGAAAGTAATGTATGAACGCGAGGAAATTCACTCCAAAATCGAATGGCTTTTTATTATTGGAACCATTTTGACATTTGCCGGATTTCTGTTCAGCTACGCCTGCCCAATTAATAAAAAAATCTGGTCGCCGTCGTTTGTTCTGGTTACTACAGGTCTGGGAGCAAGTTTTCTGGCTTTGCTCACCTGGATTATTGATGTAAAAGGCAAGAAGAAATGGAGCCGTTTCTTTGAAGCATTTGGTGTAAATCCACTCTTTATGTATGTACTGGGAGCTGTTTTAGCGATTATCATCGGCAACATTATTCTATATCCCGGCGGAGAAAAAACAAGTTTGAAAGGCTTTATTTACAATGATTTACTTCAACCCATTTTCGGAGATTATCCTGCATCGTTGATTTTCGCCCTGCTTTTTGTGGGATTCAACTGGATTTTCGGATATTATCTGTATAAGAAAAAGATATATATAAAATTGTAAAAAAGCCCCCTAAATCCCCCGAAGGGGGAACATGTGGTGCATTCACCAGATTTTAAAAAATAAAATAAATAAAAAATAACAACATATAAAACCGTATTTCCCTCATACGGCAAAATTATTCCCCCTTTAGGGGGTTAGGGGGCAACTTTATGATACTAATAGCAGACAGTGGTTCCACCAAAGTGGATTGGAGCGTAGTAAACAATGGTAAAGTCGTAAAGCGTGCTGTTACCAAAGGTATAAATCCTTTTTTCCAGTCGGAAGAAGAGATCAGTAATGAAATTGAGACCACGTTGATCTTACAACTTGACACTCAGGATTTTGAATCCGTGTACTTCTACGGAGCAGGCTGTACGTTTGACAAAGTGGAAGTAGTGAAGCGGGCCATTCAGAAAAATATAAAGGTAAAAAACGAGGTGGAAGTAAACACCGATATGCTGGCAGCAGCGCGCGGACTTTGCGGTTACGTGTCGGGGATTGCCTGCATCATGGGAACCGGCTCAAACTCATGTTATTACGACGGCAAAAACATCGTGAATAATGTATCACCTCTCGGCTTTATCCTGGGCGACGAAGGCAGCGGTGCGGTACTCGGAAAACTGTTTGTGAGCGATTTGCTGAAAAATCAGCTTACTCCGGGACTGAAAGAAAAATTTCTTGCACAGTTCAACCTTACAATCGGCGATATCATCGACCGCGTTTACCGGAAACCGTTCCCGAATCGTTTTTTAGCCACTTTTTCACCCTTTATCTCCGAGCATCTGGACGATCCCGGCGTTCGGATGCTGGTAATGAACAGTTTCAAGTCATTTCTGAAACGAAATGTGATGCAGTACAAAAATCACGACAAACTGCCTATTCATTTCGTGGGTTCGGTGGCATTTCACTATCAGGACCTGTTGAAAGAAGCCGTGGAAGCCATGAATATGAAGCTAGGCAAAATCATCCAAAGCCCTATGGAAGGACTGATTAAGTATCACAGTGTGGCGGATATAATTTTGTAAGGAGGCCCTGCCCCTAACCCCTCCCGATCCGATAGCTATCGGGACGGGACAGGCTCTAAAGGGGGAATTGGAGGGTATTATCAAAATTTTGAATAATAAATTTTTAGCATAAAATATTTAGTATAATCACAAAAATCCCCCCTTCGGGGGTTAGGGGGCTTTATTATGTTCATCAAAATATCAGAGCAAACTTCGCTCTACAACGATTTGGAAAAAAAATCGGTGCTTGAGATTCTGGAAAATATTAATACAGAAGATCAAAAGATAGCAATTGCCGTTCGGGATACAATTCCTCAAATAGAAAAGCTCGTGACCCAAATCATTCCCCGAATGAAAAAAGGAGGGAGAATTTTTTATATGGGAGCAGGAACCAGCGGTCGGTTGGGTGTGCTCGATGCTTCGGAAATTCCTCCTACTTTCGGGATGCCGCCAACGCTGGTCATCGGACTGATTGCCGGTGGTGATACAGCTCTTCGAAATCCGGTGGAAAATGCCGAAGACAACACAAGCATCGGATGGCAAGAACTGCTTGAGCATCATATCGACAAAAATGACACGGTAATTGGCATTGCAGCATCCGGCGCAACTCCTTACGTAATCGGAGCACTTCACGAAGCACGAGAAAACGGCATTTTGACAGCCTGTATCACCAGCAATCCCGGTTCGCCCATGGCCGAAGAAGCGGATATCGCCATCGAAACAATCGTTGGCCCGGAATACGTGACCGGAAGTTCGCGTATGAAATCCGGCACTGCTCAAAAAATGGTTTTGAACATGATAACCACATCGGTGATGATAAAACTGGGACGTGTAAAAGGCAACAAAATGGTGAATATGCAACTCAGCAACCAGAAACTGGTGGACCGCGGCACCCGTATGATTGTGGAGGAATTGGGACTAACCTACTCCAAAGCGAAAGCACTGCTGCTGATGCACGGATCAGTAAAAAAAGCGGTAGATGCGTATAAAGGACAAAGCCCCCCAACCCCCTAAAGGGGGAGTTTTCTCGCCTAATTCATCTTTTTCTTATTTTAATACAATCTAAAAATATGTATAATATTCTCCATATTAATACTAAAACCTCTTTCAGTAAGCTAAAATTCCCCCTTCAGAGGGTTAGGGGACTTATTATTTTATTTACATGCTTATTTTGCGTATGTAACACCCACGCTCAGCAACTACCAAAAGCTTCGCCTGAAGAAGTGGGAATAAGTTCCCTGCATTTGAAATTTGCGGATGATATTATTGAAAAAGCCATTTCTGATAAAGAAATTCCGGGAGCAGTTTTGGCAGTGGTAAAAGAGGGAAAAATGGCATACCTAAGGGCTTACGGAAATAAGGAAGTCTATCCGAACACAGTAAAAATGAACGAAAATGTCGTTTTTGACCTGGCCTCGCTGACAAAACCAATCGCTACCGCCACATCGGCAATGATTTTGATTGAACGTGGTCAGTTGAGATTGTTGGACAAAGTCAATTTGTTTATTCCTGATTTTCAGGGATGGAAAACGACAGACGGTAAAACCATCGATATTCGCGTGGTAGACTTACTTACGCACACTTCGGGATTACCTTCATACGCTCCTGTAGAAACGCTCGAAAAACAAATTGGAGCACCAAATCCGGATGGACTCATCAATTACATCGCCACTTGCAAAAGGGATTTCGAGCCGCTCACAAACATGCAATACAGCTGCCTGAATTACATCACTTTGCAGCGAATTATTGAAATTATTTCAAAAAAAAGTATACGTGATTTTGCTAAGGAAAACATATTCGATGTTCTGGGTATGCAGCACACCGATTATCAACCGAAAGGTGAAACTTTAGCACTTACAGCACCTACACAACGCCAAAAAGATGGTTCTGTGCTTCGTGGAATAGTTCACGATCCGCTTGCACGTGTAATGAACGGCGGAATTTCAGGGAATGCAGGGCTTTTTTCAGATGCAAATGATCTGGCAATTTTTGCTTCAGCACTTCAAAACGGTGGAGAATACAACGGTAAACGAATTTTAAGTCCGCTCGGCGTAAAGGCAATGAGGAGCGTTCCACGACACGTGGCACAATTCGGCCGTACACCCGGCTGGGATGTATTTTCAGCCTATGCATCCAACTCAGGTGATTTACTCGGCCCAAACACATTCGGACACACCGGCTACACAGGCACTTCGATGGTCATCGACCCCGACAATAATCTTACTGTGATACTACTTACCAACAGAGCACATCCGAATGATGCCGGAAACGTTGTACGACTTCGCTCGCTGGTAGCCAATGCGGTGGCAGCATCTGTTTATCCGCCGCAACGAAAATATACCGATTACTATTACCAGCGATTACGTCAGTTTCAGGCTGAAGAACCTGTAACTTTTCAGGATATCGTTATGCTCGGAAACAGTCTGACCGAAGGAGGTGGCGACTGGAGCAAACGGCTCAAAACGAAAAATGTCAGAAACAGAGGTATTGTCGGAGACGAGATTATGGGCATTTACGACCGACTCGATCAGATACTTCCCGGTAAACCTCAGAAAATATTCCTGCTTACCGGCGCAAACGACGTTTCACACGATATGAGTACCGACAGTCTGGTAACGTTAATGGATCTTTTGGTTAACGAAATTCAAACCAAATCGCCCGAAACAAAACTTTATCTGCAAAGTTTACTCCCTATCAACGAGTCGTTTGGACGTTACAAGAAACTGAACGGTAAAACCAATCAGATACCCGAAATCAATGCGAAGCTGAAAGAACTTGCCAAAAAAAGAAATATCACTTTCATCGATTTATTTCCATTATTTACTGAAAAAAATACAAATATACTGCGTGAGAAAATTACTACTGACGGATTACACATCAATGCTGAAGGATATGAGATCTGGGAAAAAGAACTGAAAAAATACTTGTAACATGACAAAACGTGTATTTATTACCGGCGGTGCGAATGGAATAGGGAAAGCTATCGTTCAGGCGTTTGCCTCTGAAGGATTACAGGTTGCGTTTTGCGATGTCGACGATTTATCGGGCGGCAGGCTGGAAACAGAAACCGGAGCTGTATTTATCAAAGCCGATGCCGGCGTTAAAGCGGAACTCGAAAGTTGCATGCTGGATCTGTTTGAAAAGTGGGGCGATATCGATATACTCATCAACAATGTTGGTATCGGTAATTTTGGTGATATTAAAGATGTTTCTGTTGATGATTTTGAACGGGTTATCAACGTCAATCTGCGCTCGGCTTTCATCACTTCACGACTGCTGGCTATTCTCCGGGAACACCAAAAGGAAAGAAATAATTACGGACGCATCATCAACCTGTGTTCGACGCGCTATCTGATGAGTGAAGCCGGCACAGAAGCCTATTCGGCTTCGAAAGGCGGCATTTTTTCACTTACTCATGCCCTGGCGGTTTCGCTGAGTAAATATCACATTACCGTTAATTCCATTTCTCCGGGCTGGATAGAAAATTACCATTATGACACGCTCACCGAAGCCGATCATCGGCAACATCCATCGCTTCGGGTTGGAAAGCCGGACGATATTGCCCGCATGTGCCTTTTTCTTTGCAATGAGAAAAACGACTTTATCAACGGTGAAAATATCACCATAGATGGCGGTATGACCCGTAAAATGATTTACGTGTAAAAATCTGAATCTGTATTCATTTTTCGTCAGGTACACAAATCAGTTGTTGTTTAACACATGATTTATACCATTTAATCATCCTGAAAAATATTTTCTCAGTGATGAATTATTTGTTTTGAAAATCTGTTCAGAATTACACTTTTTGTTGCTAATTTTACAGTTCAGTCCATCTCTTCATTTGTCTTACCTTAAAAAAAATCCGGCGGTATGAAAAAACATGTTTTTCCCACAGCAATCGTAATCGCAGCCTGGTGTCTGATTATCTGTTCATTCAATTCGTGTAGCAGCAAAATCACAGCACCTGACCCCGAATTCGCCCGTTACATACACGCATTTACCTTTGGAAATGTATCACCAGAATCATACATTCAGATTGAGCTCGCGCAGGATATACCTGCTGTGGAGCTGAATTCGGAAGTGAAGGAAAAACTCTTTTCGCTCTCACCCTCTGTGGGCGGAAAAACTTACTGGATAAATTCCAGTACCATCAGGTTTGTACCCGATGCAGGAGCTTTGAAGCCCGGAAAAGAGTATACGGTAAATTTTCTTTTGGATAAACTGCTTCAGGTGGATAAAAAATTCCGGAAATTCAGTTTTAATATCCGGGTAAATGAGCAAAAGTTTTCGGCTCTGGCTTTGCCTTTTTCACCGGTCAACTCATCGACACCTGAGTGGAATGCGGTAGATCTGGAGTTGAAACTTGCCAACACGGCTTCACCGGAAATGGTAGGGCAAATGATTGATTTGAAGAATACCAACAAAGAAGCAGCAGTAAAAGTGACACCGGTAAATTCGACTCTGTTTCGCATTACCATCGACAGCCTTCTGCGGACAAACGAGGAAAAGAAATATGAAATAGAAATAAAAGGTGCACCAATAGGCGTAAGGAAAACCACAAAACACACCATTCTGATTCCTCCGCTTTCCACCATCAATTTTAAGGTTTTCGATGTGCGCCTGATTCAAAACGCTGATCAACACATCCGGATTACATTTACTGATCCAATTTCGCAATTACAGGACATCACAGGGCTTATTTCAATACCCGAAGCTGCTAATTTCACATTTCAGACAGATAAAAATGTGGTGAAAATTTACCCCGAAACAATGCCGGAAAACAAGCTCACACTTCAAATCAACCAGGGCATTCAAAACATCACCGGATTAAAACTGGACAAAAATTACACCTACAACCTCAGCGTGGAAGGAACAAAACCTGAAATTGCTTTTGAAAAAAGCGGAAATATTCTACCAAACTCCGAGCAGTTGGTTTTACCTTTCAAAGCTGTAAATCTGTGGGCTGTAGATGTAAAAGTAATTAAAATTTACCAAAACAACATTCTTTACTTCCTGCAAACCAACACATTGAGTGAAAACTCACAAAACGAAATCCGTCGTTTCGGCCGTTTGATAAAGAAAATCCGGATACGACTGGATGAAGATAAAACCATGGACCTGAGCAGGTGGAATAATTTTTCCATCGATCTGGCGCCCATGATTAAAAAAGATCCGGGAGCCATCTACCTTGTTCAACTTTCGATGAAGCAGGATTATTCTCTTTACCGGTGTAACGGAAATGCTCCTGTACAACCTCTAATCACATCCATGAAAAGCTTTGATGATGATACGGCTGACGCTGAAGAGATGAGCAAATGGGACGAGCACTACGCCGATTATTACGAAGACACGGATTGGGAAAATTACAACTGGGATGAAAGAGATGACCCGTGCAAACCTTCGTATTTTATGAACAGCAACCGACGTGCCGAAACGATGGTGATGGCCTCAAACATGGGTATTATTGCCAAAAGCGGTGATAATGGTAAAATTACAGTAGCTGTCACCGACATCCTGACAACCAGTCCACTTTCGGGTGCAACTGTTAAAGTTTTCAATTATCAACTGCAGCAAACCGCAACGGCCAAAACTAATGCCGACGGATTTGCAGAAATTGAGTATGGAAAAACAAAACCATTTGTTGTCACAGCATCCAAAGGCAAAGATATCGGTTATCTGGAAGTGAAGGATGAGCTATCGCTATCGTTGAGTAATTTTGATGTGAGTGGCAAGGAAATACGGAAAGGGCTGAAAGGATATCTGTACGGCGAACGTGGAGTATGGCGTCCGGGCGACACCATACATCTGACTTTTATTCTCGAAGATAAAAATCAAAAACTCCCGAATGGTCATCCGGTTTCACTGGAAATTTTTACCCCGACGCGCCAGTTCTACAGCCGCCAGGTGAAAACCGAAGGTATCAACGGATTTTACACTTTCAATATCCCCATAAGCCCTACAGGGCAAACCGGCACCTGGCAGGCATACGTGAAAGTGGGTGGAACGAATTTCTACAAAGGACTCAGGGTAGAAACCATCAAGCCAAACCGGCTCAAAGTACGATTAGAAACCGACACAATAATTGATGCCGGTAAAGGAGTGGTTTCTGGTATTCTCACTTCGCAATGGCTACACGGAGCTCCTGCAGCCAATCTGAAAGCCGATGTGGAACTCACTCTGTCAAAAACCGATAAACCGTTCAGAAATTTCACAAATTATTCCTTTAACAATCCCCTGGTAAACTTCGAATCCGGAAAACACATGATTTTTCAGGGTGTGCTCAGTCAGTCGGGAACCGCTATTGTCAATTCTAAAATACCGATTGCCGAAACAGCTCCGGGGATATTGCAAGGCAGTATTTTGTCACGTGTATTTGAAACCGGCGGCGATATGAGTTTTTATTCCCAAACAGTATATTACTCACCCTACAGTTCTTACGTGGGCATCAAATCACCTGCAACCCGGGAAAACGAATTTCTTGAAACGGATAAAAAACTCGTTTTTGATGTGGTTACACTCAATGCAAAGGGAATAAAACTGAACCGGAAAGTGGATTATAAAATCTACAAACTCGAATGGAGCTGGTGGTGGAACACTTCCGAAGAGAATCTGGGTTCATACGTGAATAATACTGCTGTTCGACCCCTTACTATGGGAAGCGTTGTCACAACAGGAGGAGCAGCCAAAATAAATTTTCAGGTTGATTACCCGGATTGGGGACGTTATCTTATTTTAGCTAAAGACACCGAAAGCGGACACACTACCGGTACCGTTTTTTATGTTGACTGGCCTGCATCCAGGGGCAGGTCCTCCAAAACTGATCCCAACGGTCTTACGATGCTTTCATTCTCAACCGACAAAAAAGAATATTCTGTGGGCGAAAAAGCAACGGTTACCATACCGAAAAGTTCCGAAGGGCGTGTTTTAATAAGTATTGAAAATGGCTCACACATCATTCAGCGTGAATGGGTAAAAACATCCCCGGATTCAGACTCGAAATATTCTTTCAGGGTTACCGATGAAATGAACCCAAATTTCTACGTTTTTGCCACGCTCCTTCAACCACATTCACAACAAAACAACGACCTTCCAATCCGCATGTATGGAGTTGTAAATGTGAGTGTTGACAATAAAAACAGTAAACTCACACCGATAATCGCGATGCCGGGTGAACTGCGCCCCGAAAAGGAATTTACAGTTTCTGTTTACGAACAGTCGAAAAAACCGATGACCTACACACTGGCAATTGTAGATGAAGGTCTGCTGGATTTAACGTCATTCAAAACACCGAATGCCTGGAATGAATTTTATGCGCGTGAAGCTATTGGAGTACGTACATGGGATCTGTTTGATCGCGTTTTGGGTGCCCGGACCGGGATGCTCGGACCGTTGTTGAGTATTGGCGGCGACGAGGCGCTGAAGGCATCGAGCGATAAGGTGAACCGGTTCAAACCAGTTGTGAAATTTATCGGTCCGTTCACACTTAAATCCGGTGAAACCAAATCACACAGAATAAAACTACCGGCTTACGTCGGTTCGGTTCGTGTAATGGTGGTAGCTGGTGGAAATGGTGCCTATGGAAGTGCCGATAAATCAGTTCAGGTAAAGAGTGCTCTTATGACTCTGACCACTTTACCCCGTGTTCTCGGACCGAACGAAGAAGTCTACATGCCTGTGAATGTATTTGTTACTGACAAGAAAGTGAAAAATGTAACCGTTTCCATTAAAACCAATGGAATACTGAAACCGGCAGATGGTGTTTCAAAAACGGTTTCATTTGATAAACCCGGTGATAAGGTCGTCTTTTTCAGACTGAAAGCTGACAAAAGAACCGGCGAGGAACATATCTCGATTAAATCTTCGGGAGGTGGAGAGTCATTCACAGAAAAAACTGACATCGGAATTCGAAATCCGAATCCACCTCACACCATAACAAAATCAGCACTTGTTGATTCGAAGGGAAAAGTCTCATTAACATTACATTCAGATAACGCCGGTCCGAATGATTGGGCAAAGTTGGAATTATCGCGCCTGCCCGGCATCAATTTTAATAAAAATCTGCAATACCTGCTGAATTATCCACACGCATGCACCGAACAAATCACGTCACAGGGTTTTCCGCTGCTTTTTATTTCCGATTTTACCCGGCAAACGGACGAAGAAAAGAAACGCAATTCGGAAAAAGTGGACGAAATAATACGGATTTTGTCGTCGCGGCAACTGCCCGACGGTGGATTTATGTATTGGAGTGGCGATCATTATGCTTCGGAATGGGTAAGCACTTATGCCGGTCATTTTCTGACAGAAGCCAGACAAAAAGGGTATGAAGTCCCTGAAATAGTACTTTCAAAATGGGTGCAATTTCAGCAAAAACTTGCCCGAAACTGGACGCCAACCAATCCATACAGGAATTATTACAGCCTGTCAATGCCTCAGTTGCAGCAGGCGTACCGGCTTTACTCGCTGGTACGTGCGGAAAATACGGAATCCGGAGCCATGAACCGCTTGCGGGAGTTGAAGGATTTGAGCATACAGGCCCGCTGGCAACTGGCTGCGGCTTATGCACTCACCGGCAAGAAAGATGTAGCCAACGAACTGATTTTCAACCAAAACACACGGATTGAAAACTATACTTTCAACAACGACACGTACGGAACACCGGCTCGTGACCAGGCAATCATGATGGAAACTTATCTGCTGCTCGGACAAACCGAAAAAGCAATGACACTGGCTTCCGACGTGGCCAAAGTTCTTTCCGGTGATTATATTTCGACACAGACGGCTGCATTCGGACTGGTGGCAATGCAAAAACTGGCCGAAAAAATGGGCAAAGGCAATATTAATGTCAGCTGGACCATGAACGACAACAAAATGAATCATATCAACACACCGCAGGTTTTTCATCAGGTAAATTTGAAACCTTCGGAAAATCTTACAGTAGAAATTGCCAACCAGGGCCAGGCTAAAGTATTCGTCCGGATGACTGCCCTTACGCAGCCACTGGATGCATCTAACTTTCCATCAGACGAACAAACGGGTGAATCGCCACTCAGATTAACAGCATCTTACAAAGATGTGAACGGGAATCCGATGGATATAAAATCGCTGAAACAGGGTCAGGAGTTCACTGCCGAAGTTTCTGTTCAAAACAACAACGAACAGGACTTTAGCGATCTGGCATTGGTACAGATATTCCCCTCGGGATGGGAAATTTTCAACGAAAGAATGATGCACGTTAATTCTTCTGCAGGTGAAGCAAGCTTCAGCTATCGCGACATTCGCGACGACAGAATTCTCACCTATTTCAATCTAGGTGCAGGACAGTCAAAGTCGTTCAGCGTTCGTTTGCAGGCCGCCTATCGGGGTACATTCTTTCACCCGTCGATTTCCTGTCAGGCCATGTATGCTCCCGGCGAACAAGCCCGCACACCTGCCGCGTGGGTCAAAGTGGAATAATCTGAAAAATGAATTTTATTAAAGCCTGTTTTAAGAAATTTCAATCCTTCACAACATGGAAAAAAATCACCTTCTTAGTGATTTTTTTCCTGTTGATTTGGTATGCCCTATGTTTACCGAAACCTCTTTTTGAAAAATCGTACTGCACGGTAGTAACCGATCGGAACGATGAGTTGTTGGGTGCAAGAATTGCCAAAGATGGTCAATGGCGATTCCCACCCGCCCACAGCGTTCCTCAAAAATACAAAATCTGCCTGCTTGAATATGAGGATCGATATTTTAACAGACATTTCGGAGTCAATCCGCTGGCTATTGTACGCGCCGCCATTCAAAACATGCAAAATAAGCGAATTGTTAGCGGCGGTAGCACCATCACGATGCAAACTGTCCGGTTGATGCGACAAAAAAAACGAACTGTCGTAGAAAAAATCATTGAAATGATTCTCGCAACACGGCTTGAATTTTCATATAAAAAAAATGAAATACTTGCCCTGTATGCATCGCACGCACCCATGGGAGGCAATGTTGTGGGAATTGACGCTGCTTCCTGGAGGTATTTCGGACACAGTGCAACCTCACTATCGTGGGCTGAAGCCGCCACACTGGCAGTACTGCCCAACTCTCCTTCGTTAATGCATGTCGGGAAAAACCGGGAAAACCTGATTCTGAAACGCAACAAACTTCTTAAAAAGCTTTCGGATGAAAAACTGATTGATGCGACCGACTACAAACTTGCTATATATGAGCCGCTTCCGGATCGCCCACAAGCATTGCCTCAAATAGCTCCTCACCTGGTCACGCAATTTTACCTCACGAATCCCGGCCTACAATCAAAATCATCAGTCGATAAGCAATTACAACTTCAGGCAGACGAAGTACTGAAAAGATGGAATACTGAGTTTTCACAAAACGGAATTAATAATCTGGCGGCTTTAATTGTTGATATTGAGAAAAATGAAGTGCTGACATACGCAGGTAATATTGATTTTGAGAAAAACACTGCCGGAAATCAGGTTGATGTCATTCAGTCTCCACGAAGCACAGGTAGTATTCTGAAGCCATTTCTTTATTGTGCTATGCTCCAGGAAGGATTAATGTTACCCCGTGAATTACTTCCCGATATTCCGGTAAACATCAACGGCTTTGCTCCCAAAAATTTCAGTTTGCAGTACGACGGAGCTACACCGGCCAACGAAGCCCTGGCACGTTCGCTCAATGTTCCCTGGGTAGTGTCATTGAGAAAATACGGCGTGACAAAATTCTATGATTTCCTGAAAAAAACAGGGATTTCCACTCTTACGAAAACAGCTGATTATTACGGTCTTTCACTAATTCTGGGTGGTGCAGAAGGCACTCTGTGGGAAATTGCAAACGGATTTTCACACCTTGCACGCACGGTAAATGATTACAATCGTTCAAAAGAATATTTTGAAATGGAAGATTTCAGCGTTCAATTGATGGATAATAATATTAAAAGAAAAAAAACCTCATCTCCCGTTTTCAATGCAGGTGCTGCCTGGATTACTCTTGAAGCCCTGACGAATGTGAACAGGCCCGAAGAAATTGACTGGCAGTTCATTCCATCGATACGTAAAGTGGCATGGAAAACAGGTACAAGCTTTGGTTTCAGGGATGGTTGGGCAATCGGAGTTACTCCGAAATACCTGGTAGCTGTATGGACCGGTAATGCAAGCGGCGAAGGCCGTCCGGGACTTACCGGCGCCCGAACTTCAGCACAGGTGATGTTTGATTTATTTAATTTATTACCCGCTACGTCGTGGTTTCAGACTCCTTACGGAGAATTGCGCGAAGCTTCCATTTGCAGCGAAAGCGGACTTCTGAGAGGATTGAATTGCCCGGAATCCTCTGTCGATACAATACTTATTCCTAAAAAAGGGCAACAAGCTAAGACCTGCGAATTTCACAAAATTATACATGTTTCGGAAGATGAACATTATCAGGTCTTTGAGCAATGTGCCGGAAACCGTGGAATTAAAACAGTTTCACAATTTGTGCTTCCACCCTCCTGGGAATGGTATTACAAGCAGAATCATCCAAATTACCGCTCGCTTCCGTCGTTTTCTCCCGAATGCATTGGAGCAAATTCGGGTCAGGTGATGCAATTTATTTATCCTTATCCAAACTCCGTACTCAAAATCACAAAGCAGCTGGATGGTTCAAGAGGAAAAGTGGTTTTTGAGTTGGCACACAGAAATTCGTCCACTAAAGTATTCTGGCATTTGGATGACGGGTTTTTGGGTGAAACTTCCGATATTCACAAACTGGAATATGCTCCCGAGAAAGGTGAACACGTGTTGACCGTGGTGGATGAAAACGGAAATGCAATCTCAACAAAATTCAAAATTGAATAAATTCACCTGTTATTCTTAGTCTTTCTGTTTCTCTTTCAAACTTTCGAGTTATCTAAACTTATTTGAACCCCCTAAAATGCCAATTGACAGATTTTTTAGAAAAAAAAAGAGAATTTGATTTGTTAGTATAAAAAAAAGCAGTATCTTTGCAATCGCTTTTGAAATTTTGGATTCAGTAGCTCAGCAGGTAAAACATCCCGATTTCATCGGGAGTGGTCCTGGCTTCAAGCAACGGCTGAATCACTTAAAAAAATAAAAACAAGAAGGAGATTCAGTAGCTCAGCAGGTAGAGCATCCCGATTC
>SAAL01000096.1 GCA_009929445.1 Bacteroidia bacterium | reverse complement strand
GGAAGAGGATATAGAAAAACAGAAAACTTTAGAATTGCAATCCTGTTTTTTCATGGTAACTTAAACATGATTTCACAGGAAATCCAGTAGAACCAATTTTTAAGACTTTTAAGAAAGCGTTGCCCGGAAGGTGACGCTTTTTTATTTGTTAATTTCATTGAAATTTCATATGGTTTTTTAATAAAATTAGTAAATTTGTTGGGTTTTTTATGCTTAAAAAAAGATCTTTTTCAATTTAATATTCATATAAAAAATGGATAAACTATCAAATCTTTCGAAACTGAAACTCGAAATTCAGTTAAAAGCAAAAAATGGAATTGACTTTATTTTGTCTGCAGCCATTACCTGGTTAGTGATTTTTCTGATTTGGAAATTCTCTGCCAACAACTCCTATGATAAAAGCGTTCTGACTTTTATTTTCGGTGCCATGCTGCTACCTCTGGCGCTGGGTTTTTCGAAAATTTTAAAACAAACTGGAAAATCGCAGGTAACGAATTACAACCTTTGGGATTGTGGCTAAATTTTGCACAGTTGATTTATTTCCCTTTTTTGGTATTTATTCTGATAAAATATCCCGACTATTTCATCATGGCTTACGCGATTATTACCGGCGCGCACCTTTTCCCCTACGCCTGGTTTTACGATGAAATTGGCTATGCGGTTGCTGCCGTCGTTATTTCAGTTGGCGCCATGATGATTGCGCTGATGGTTCCGCCGGCAAGTATTTATATCGTTCCGTTGTTTACTTCGGTTTTTTTGTTTCTACTGGCGATTTGGATTTTTTTTCGGAACAGTAAATTGCAGAATGAAACTTCGCATCTCCCTGAAAAATAATTTTTGAAAACATTCATAATAACAGCAACTATTTTCGGAAAGTTGCTGTTTTTTGATATTTTATTATCAGAAAATAGAATAAGTTTTTGACATATTCATTAGAAAAAATTAAGTCGCATAAAGTGCTCCCCTTTCTACCCAGGGAGAAAGGCGGTTCGGGGGATATAGGTCTAATTATTTTCGGGTAGTTGCTGTTTATAAATTCAGCATTTCAACCTGAAAATTCGATTAAAGCGATGTTGTCAGCATATTTTTGATTAAATTTGTAAATTTCAAAATTCTTTTGAAAAAGAAAGATGTTGAACAAAAAATAAGTTTAAGTTAATCGAACACAATTTATTTAAGAATAAACGTGTTAATTTATGACATTCGTGTAATTTGTGTTCAAAATAAAATTATTCAAAATTAAATAATGCAGTGTACTAATTACACATAAAAAACATATTTATTCTTATGACAAAAAAACATGTATTCCTATCCATTTTTCTTTTGACCGGAATGTTCATTTCGGCTCAATCTCCACTTTGGATGCGCTATCCTGCCATTTCACCCGATGGAAGCGAGATAGCATTCTCATACAAAGGCGATATTTTCAAAGTTAATTCTACGGGCGGAACAGCCGTGCGATTAACCACCCACGATGCCTTTGACAGTAATCCGGTTTGGTCGCCCGACGGCAAACAGATTGCTTTCACGAGTGACCGCGATGGCGGAACACGGGATATTTACATCATGGCGGCAGATGGCGGAACTGCCAGGCGATTGACATTGCACTCTGCCAATGAAAACCTGTATACATTTACACCTGACGGAAAATTCGTGGTCTTTTCAGCTCATTATCAGGATCCTGCAAAAAGTGCATTATTCCCAACGGCACGATTGATTGAAGTCTATAAAGTTCCGGTAAATGGAGGTCGCTCAGAAATGCTGCTCGCCTACCCGGCCGATAAAAACAGCTTTGACAAGAGCGGGCAAAAATTTCTATTTCAGGACATTAAAGGATTTGAAAATACGTGGCGGAAAAAACACACCTCGTCCGTCACACGGGATATATTGGAATATGATCTGAAAAACGGCACTCAGCGCAAACTGATTGACCGGCCGGGAGAAGATACCGATGCGGTTTACAGCCCTGACGGAAATTCATTCTATTTATTAAGTGAAAAAAACGGCAGTTTCAACGTGTTTTCAGCGTCATTGACCAATCCTTCGGCGATGAAACAACTTACCAGTTTCAAAGAACATCCGGTCCGCTTCCTTTCCGTTGCCAATAACGGGACACTCTGTTTTGGTTTTGACGGAGAAATATTTATGCTGAAACAAGGCAGTACAAGTCCGCAAAAATTGAAAATTGACATATCAACAGACGTTAACGACGAGCAAGTGAAAAAACTCAATTTCACGACGGGTGCTACATCCACGAGCAATTCGCCCGATGGGAAACAGGTGGCATTCACGGTACGTGGCGATGTTTTTGTAACTGCAACTGACTTTATCACCACCAAACAAATTACTCAGACAGTAGCTCAGGAAGCCGATGTGGATTTCGGGAAAGATAACCGTTCGCTGGTGTATTCGAGCTACCGCGATGGGTATTGGAATGCTTATATTGCCAAAATTTCCCGCAAGGAAGACCCGAATTTCCCGAATGCGACTTTGATTGAAGAAGAAGAGTTGATCAAGGGAAATAAATCGGAAAAGCAACAACCAAAATTTTCGCCGGACGGAAAAGAAGTAGCATTTATGATGGATCGGAAAAAACTGATGGTCTATAACATTGCCGACAAAAAGCTGCGTCAGATTACCGACGGAAGTTTTCAGCACGAATCGAGCGGACGGATGACATTTGAGTGGTCGCCCGATGGAAAATGGTTTGCCATCGAATACGTATCAAATGCTCATGCCCCATACACCAACATCGGCATTGTAAGTGCCAAAGACGGCGGAAAAGTGTACAGTGTAACAAACAGCGGCTACACTAACAGCAATCCGCGCTGGGTGATGGACGGAAATGCTGTTTTGTTTAATTCTGAAATGTATGGAATGCGAAATCACGCCTCCTGGGGCTCTATGGAAGATGTGATGATTGCATTTGTTAACCGGGAAGCTTACAACAAATTCCGAATGAACAAGGAAGAATTTGAACTTTTTACCGATGCTGAAAAAGAAGCTAAGAAAGCCGAAGAAGAAGCCAAAAAGAAAGAAGACGAGAAGAAAAAAGACAAAGAAAAAGCGACCGAAAAAAAAGACGAAAAAACCAAAGATATCGTCATGGAGTTTGAAAATATTGAAGAACGCATTGTACGACTTACGCCAAATTCCTCCCGCCTGGGCGACGCCATAATCAACAAAGACGCCACTAAACTGTACTATTTATCGGCATTTGAAGATGATTACGATATGTGGGTGTACGATCTGCGCGAGAAATCCACCAAACTTTTGAGTAAACTCAAAGGTGGAAGTTCATCGTTAAGCATGGACAAAGAGCAGAAAACGCTGTTTGTAATGAGTGGCAGACGAATGCAGAAAATGGAACTTTCCAACGATAAATTCACCAACATCGATTACAAAGCCGACATGAAACTGGATCTGGCAAAAGAGCGAGAATTCATGTTTGACCAGGTGTATCGGGAAGAAAAAGAACGTTTTTATCAGGTGAATATGCACGGTGTGGATTGGGAAAAACTGACCAAACATTACCGGAAATTCTTACCTTACATCAATAATAATTACGATTTCTCCGAAATGCTCTCCGAATTGCTGGGCGAACTGAACGTATCGCACACCGGTTCAGGTTATCGGGCGCCTGCTTCGGACGACAGAACTGCCGAACTTGGGCTTTTCACCAGTTACGCAGAAGGTAAAAAAGGCCTGAAAGTGGATGAAATTTTGGTGAATAGTCCGTTTGATCATTTCAAATCCAAACTGAAAGTCGGCGATATTATCGAAAAAATTGACGGGCAGGAGATTACCGCCGAAACCGATTATTACGCATCCCTGGAAGGAAAAGCAGGAATAAATACGCTTGTTTCCATTTATTCGCCGGCAAGCGGTCTGCGCTGGGACGAAGTGATAAAACCGGTTACATCCGCGGTGGTGGATAATTTACTTTACAATCGCTGGGTAAAACAGCGTGCCGAAGATGTAGAACGCCTGTCCAACGGACGTTTGGGTTACGTTCACATTGCATCTATGGGCGACGATAGTTTC
Organism: Bacteroidia bacterium; assembly: GCA_009929445.1. Classification (GTDB taxonomy): domain Bacteria; phylum Bacteroidota; class Bacteroidia; order Bacteroidales; family Paludibacteraceae; genus UPXZ01. Next base: position 9,008 of record SAAL01000096.1, on the reverse strand, counting down.
CGCAAAATGTACGCCGATGCACTCGGAAAATATTACCAGAAAGATGGCATCGTCATTGACATTCGCTACAACGGCGGCGGTCGTTTACACGAAGACATCGAAGTCTTTTTCAGTAGTAAAAAATACCTGCAGCAAGAAGTTCGCGGAAAAGATTACAGCGAAATGCCAAGCCGCCGGTGGAACAAATCATCCATCATGCTGATGACCGAAGCCGATTATTCCAATGCTCACGGAACGCCCTGGGTGTATAAAACAATGAAACTCGGCAAACTGGTGGGAATGCCCGTACCGGGAACCATGACCAGCGTCAACTGGATAACTCTGCAGGATCCGACTGTTTATTTCGGAATTCCGGTAGTTGGTTACCGCACAGCAGAAGGCACTTACCTGGAAAATGCCCAGCTCGAACCGGACATAAAAGCCCCGCTCGACCTGAATAAAGCAGTTAACGGTGAAGATACGCAGTTGGAGGCTGCAGTGAAGGAATTACTGAAAGAAATAGATGAAAAGAAGTAGTTTGGAGTTTGAAGTAAGTTCATTGAGATTTGTAAAGACGTTTTTTATTTTGAGTAATTATTTTGAAATTTGTTCAGGGTGTGATTAATTAAAAAAATGTAAATCGTAAAATTTGTCCGTCCTTTGACGGATTGTAAAATGTAAATAAGAAATATGCCATTTATAGATTATTATAAAATTCTTGGCGTCGACAAAAACGCAACAGCCGATGACATAAAAAAGGCGTACCGGAAGCTCGCCCGCAAACTTCATCCGGATTTGAACCCGAATGACAAGGAAGCGCACAAAAAATTTCAGGAACTTAACGAAGCCAATGAAGTGCTCAGCGACCCTGAAAAACGGAAAAAATACGACAAATATGGTGAAAACTGGCAACACGGCGAAGAATATGAAAAAGCGCAGCAACAATATCAGCAATCACAACAACAGCAACAACGACAATATTCGCAGGATGGGCAAACTTTCTACACGGAAGGGAATTTTTCTGATGCCGATTTTTCTGATTTCTTCCATTCTATGTTTGGAAGCGGTTTTTCGCAACGTCAGGGTGGTCACTCATCGCGTAAATATAAGGGTGGCGATTATTCTGCCGAACTGAAACTTACGCTTTTGCAGGCATATAAAACCCATCAGCAAGTGATTACGGTTGATGGGAAAAATATTCGCATCACCATTCCTGCCGGAGTTGCAAACGGACAAAAAATTAAGCTCAGTGGATATGGTCAGCCCGGCGTTAACGGCGGACCGAACGGAGATTTGTTCATCACCTTTCTGATTGAAGACGAGCCAAATTTCAAGCGGTTGGGCAATGACCTTTATACCGAAGTAACTGTGGATTTATACACGGCTGTGCTGGGCGGAGAAATCACCGTGAATACCCTAACCGGACAGTTGAAACTGAAAGTAAAGCCCGGCACTCAGCCCAACAGCAAACTCAGACTGAAAGAAAAAGGCTTCTCAGTATATAAGAATGATGGACATTTTGGTGATTTGTATGTTACGGTTAAAGTTCACATTCCCGATCATCTTTCAGAACAGGAAATTAATTTATTTACTCAACTTGCAAAAATCCGGACAAAATGAACGAAAAAAGAATATTATACAGCGAATGCCTGGAAATCTACAATATAGAAAAGACGTTCGTAGATTCGCTCAACGAATCGGGGCTTATTAATATCGTAATGGAGCAGGAATTGGAATACGTGGAATGTGACGATTTGGAATACCTGGAGCAATACATCCGCTGGAATCGTGATCTGGACATCAACATTGCCGGAATCGAGGCGCTGCACCACATGTTGCAACGCATAAATTCTCTTCAGGAAGAATTGAGCCAGTTAAGAAATGAGTTGGCGTTTTATAAGCGGTAAAAAATTCAATCTATTTCTCACCAACTCCCTTGCCACTGCTGATTACAATAATTACCTTTGTGTTGTAATAAATCCGCGGAATAAGGGGCGCTCCTATTTTTAATGTTTAACTTCTATATTTGATTGATTTTCACGTGAAAAAAAATAATTTCCTTTATATAATTTTTATTTTTGTACTACTATTCATTATTTTCCCGGGCTGTAAAAAGAAAGAAAATGAAACAAAACCTTCCAATAAAAAATCATTAGAAAAGTGCATTAACTCGACTCTTCCTTCGCCACACAAACAGAAAAAAATTGCGAAGGAAATCAACGCTGACAGCAAGAAGCATTCGATAGATACTTTCTTCCAACGAAATGTAAATGCGGGGTTTAATGGCGCTGTTTTGGTTGAGCAAAGAGGTGTATTATTATACAAAAATGCGAAAGGATTATCCAATCTCAGAACCAAGGATTCCCTAAATTTTTCTTCTACTTTTCAGTTAGCTTCTATCAGCAAAATTTTTACTGGAGTTGCTGTTTTGCAACTCGTTGAAAAAGGAAAAATCCACCTCAACGATACTATCCAAAAGTTCATACCTAAATTTCCTTACCATGGAATTACGGTGGGAAACCTGCTTTCTCATCGGAGTGGATTGCCAAATTATCTATATAGTTTTGAGGATAAAAGACGCGAAAATGCCACTCCTCCTGATAACAAAGGGCTTATTGATTGGTTTATTACTGCCGACCCACAGATAAAACCGGAAGCTTTTCCCAATCGCAAATTTCAATATAATAACACCAATTATGCTGTATTGGCTCGAATTGTTGAAATTGTCACCAAGAAACCCTTTGCAGGCTACATGCGTGATAAAATTTTTCTTCCTGTCGGAATGAAATCCACTTATATTGATACGATTGCTCCACCTGAACTATTACAAACGAAAGTGACCGGATACGAGGGACGGCGTGAACGTACCCGAGAAATTTGGGATGGCGTTTATGGGGATAAAGGTATGTATTCCAATGTTGATGATATGCTGAAATGGTATCATGCATTGCGTTCGGGATGTCTTGTGAGCAAAGCCCTGCTTGATAGTGCTTTCATTCCACGAAGTGTGGAAAGTCCGAGCCGTCACAATTATGGGTATGGTTTCCGATTGATGACCAACAGGCACGATATGAGCAAGGTGCATTACGTGTATCACGGCGGATGGTGGAATGGGTTTACCAATATGTTTTGGATGGATTATGAGCACGACTTTGTTATCATCTTGCTTTCCAACAAACGAAACAGAAATTCTTACAACGTAAAACCCATCATTCAAATATTGGATAACTTATCACCCGAGGAATACGACGCAAAATTCTTTTCAGCTCTGGATGATTTGTAATGAGTGTTTATTACTTCTTCACCACTTCCACCACGTTGATTACACGTCCCTTCACCCGAAACCGGATATCAAAACCGGCGAATTCCAGGCCGTAAATTCGCTCTTCATCCTCCTGATACGATGGTCGTGGATCGAGTGCCAAAACCTGTAAAAGGGCTTTTTGCTTTTCATTGGTGATAAAATTCAATAATTCCTCAGGAAAATACACTTCCAACAAAATATTATCGGTTTCTTCGGTAAATCCCCCTTTGCCATCTGGAATACAATCAGCGTATGGAATATAGGGTTTAATGTCGTAAATCGGCGTTCCATCCATCAGGTCTGCTCCCGAAACGTGCAAAACCGGTCCGAATTTTTTGTGAAATTCCACTCGTTCCAGTTTCACCGCCGAAAGCCCGATGGGATTGGGGCGAAAGGGCGATCGGGTAGCAAAGACACCTATGCGAACATTTCCACCCAGCTTCGGAGGACGCACCGTAGGCGACCAGCCATCGCGCTTCGATTCCGAGAATTCCCAAATCAGCCACACGTGCGAAAAATCTTCCAATCCACGAACCGCCTCCGGATTGCGGTATTCCGGTTCAAAAATGATTGTACCCTGCAACTCTTTCACCAGCCCGCTCTGACGCGGAATACCGAATTTTGTGGGAAAATCAGTGCGGATACGGGCGATAATCTGCCCCCCAGCCCCCTGAAGGGGGAGCTTTGGTGTGTGTGGTTGATTGGGATTCAATGATTGTTAGATTGTTAGTTTATTCTTTTGGATGTTTGGATGTTTGGATGTTTATTAGCTAATTTTTCGTCCTTCGTGCTTTCAACCAACATCAGCGAAATTAGTTTTAATTCGTGTAATTCGTCTTAATTCTTCTTAATTCGTATAATTAGTTCTTCAATTCACTCTCCAAAAACTCAAACTTTTTCTGGTACAAATGTCTGCGGGTTTCTTTGCCGAGAATGCTGTGGTTTTTATCGGTATAAAGATAAAGTTCGGCTTGTTTATCGGCTTTTAGCAATGCATCCAGGTAAAGATACGTATTCTGCACATGCACATTATCATCGGCTGTTCCGTGAATAATCAGCACGTTTCCGTTCAGATTAGCGGCGTGCTTGATGGGCGAACCAGCATCGTAACCACCGTTGTTTTCTTTCGGTTGGCGCATAAAACGCTCGGTGTAAGCAGAATTATACAGTCGCCAGTCGGTTACGGGCGCAACAGCAATTCCTGCTTTGAAAATCTTTTCGCCGGTGCTCATTGCATTCAGCGTCATAAATCCGCCGTAGCTCCAGCCCCAGATTCCGATCCGGTTTTTATCTATAAAACTCTGTTTTCCCAGGTATTTTGCCGCTTCCACCTGGTCTTTGGTTTCCAAAACTCCCAGCTGCATGTAGGTGCACTTTCTGAATTGAGCTCCCCGTGCAGCCGTACCTCGTCCGTCCACGCTTGCCACTACATAACCTTGTGATGCGAGATAATATTCCCAGCCTGCGTTCCAGCTGTCTTTCACTTCCTGTGAATTTGGTCCGCTGTATTGCGTCATCAAAGCCGGATATTTCTTTTGGGAATCAAAATTCACAGGTTTAATCATCCAGCCGTTGAGCAATATACCTTCTGAAGTGGTAAAACTGAAAAATTCTTTTGCAGGTAAATTCAAACTTTTGAATTCGGCAACAAGGTTGGCATTATCTTCCAGAATCCGGATTGATTCACCTTTGCTGTTCCGCATCGTTGTAACATTTGGACTATTCAGGCCGGATGCATCGTCGGAAAAATAAGCAAAAGTGGAAGAGAAAAGTGCATTATGAGTGCCTTTGCCATCTGTAAGCCGGGTTTTCTTTCCTTTTGCATCCACAGCATACACGTCGCGCTGCAATGGCGATTGTTCAGCAGACTGGAAGTAAAGTGTTTGTTTGGTTTCGTCGTATCCGTACACTTTGGTTACATCAAAGTTGCCCTGAGTGAGCGCTTTGCTGAGGGTACCATTCATATTGTAAAGATACGCATGCCGCCATCCGTTACGTTCGCTTACGAAAGTGAAATATTTACCGTCACCGGTGAAATAGATATCGTCAATAATATCGTAATCAACATAATATTTGTCTTCCTCCCTTAGAATCAATTTCGAAACGAGTGATTTCGGATGAGCGTAAATCATATCGAGGCGGTTTTGATTGCGGTTGAGCACAAATACAGCCAGTTTATCCTGTTCTTTGGTCCATTTTATTCGAGGAATATAAAAATCCGTTTCAATAGTTCCTAAATTGACAGTGCGTACCGATTTGTAAAAATCATCGTACACGCATAGGCTCACGCCTGAATTTGGCTGACCGGGTTTGGGATATTTAAACGACTGAAAAACAGGATATAAAGGCATTCCATCCTGCATCAGGGAGCTTTGCAGGTACTTTTGCATCTGATAGGTGGGAACATCCGTTTCGTTAAATTTCACAAAAGCCACCAGTTTACTGTCGGGGCTGAAAACGAAATAGCGGGTATTCACAAATTCCTCTTCATAGACCCAGTCGGGAGTGCCGTTGATTACTTTTCCAAATTCGCCGTCTTTGGTGATGGGACTTTCGGTGCCAAAATCCAGCTTATGCAGATACAGGTTATTCTCGCGTGCAAAAGCGATGTACCGGCTATCGGGTGAAAAAAGCGGAACCTCCTGCGGTCCTTTTTCCGAAAGGGGTTTCAATTCGTTTCTTTTCACGTCGAACACGTAATATTCTGAAGTAAAAGTGCGGCGATAACGGAATTTTTGCTCGTTGTAAACCAGAATTTTCTGCTCGTTCGGACTGAATTCGTATCCTCTGATTTGCTCAATTTTATTGAGTTTGGTAGTTGATGCATCGAAAATCGTATCGACTGCCTGCCCGGTTTTATAACTGTACTTTACGATCAGTTTATTGTTTTGAAGCAGTGTATAATGTTCGCCATCATTCATGGATTTGATACCGCTGACGGTTTTTGCACGGTATTTTCCATCGGTGATGTCCGTCAGCAAATCGGCAGATGCGAGATGAAAAACGGAAAGAAAAAGGATGATTGAAAGTAGATGTTTCATAAGAAATGACGCTTTAACCCTGCCTGCAGCAGGCCCTGAATGGGATAAGATTTTATAATTTAACGATTTACAATTTGAAAAAAGAAACATTTTGGATAATTCAAAAAAATGCTCTTGCAATTTACCAATTACTCCCCCCGGATCACTGAGCGTAGTCAAAGTACAGGGGTTGTGGGTGTAAAATTACCTCTATTTCCCAATTATTTCATTTTATTTGGCAAAAATTTTATTTCCATTAACACTTTTGAGTTATATTTGCATAACAAAAAAAAACATCAGTTGGTATGAAATCAATTATTGAACTGTTTTCGCATCCTGCGCCTCATGAATCGAAATACAAGATTGGTATTTCCCTGAGTGGCGGTGGTGCATTGGGATTTGCTCACATCGGGGTGCTTCAGGCGCTCGAAGATTACCGGATTTTTCCCGAAGCTATCTCCGGTTCAAGTATTGGCAGCATTGTTGGTGGTATGTATGCAGCCGGATATACGCCTACACAGATGCTGCAGTTTATCAAAGATGGCAAACTTTACAAGATTACGAATATCATGAATTTTCAGCCTACTTTCTGGAAAGCCGGATTATCCAATCACAACTCGATTTTATCGATGATGAAGGAATTTATTCCAAACAACAGTTTTGATAAACTCGAGAAAAAGTTGTTTGTGTGTGTCTCAAATCTCACAACAGGCAATTGGGAAATTATTTCGAAAAGCGAAAAGCTGGATATCTGGATTGCGGCTTCGTGTAGCATTCCGGGGATATTCAACGCCATGAAAATCAACGATATGATGTACGTTGACGGCGGATTGCTCAACAACTTACCCTCTCAACCGCTCAGAGACCGGTGTGAATTTGTGATTGGTTCTGATGTGATACCTCATCTGGAGTCCAAAAAAGTACTGAAATCACGTGATACACTCGTGGAGTCGTTGCGGGTAGCGCTTCACCAAAACTCATTAGCCGGCAGAACCAAATGTGATTATCTGATTGAATCAGAAGCTATCGAGAAGCACCACGAATTCAATTACGATGCCTATCAATCCATTTATCAGTCGGGTTACAGAGCTGCCAGTCAATTCATTAGCAACAATCCCGAAATTTTAAAACTACAGTCGCCGGTGAAATCATAGTGTATCAGATTCGATGTGTACAAGAATTAAAAAATCATTAAAACAAGGAATATGAGCGAATTATTTCTATTCAAATTGTTTGGTAATTTAGAACAACTGGACAAAATCCGGTTGAATTTCAGCGATGGCGGCGTGCTTTTTATGAATTTTGCCATCGCTTTTGTTATGTTTGGTGTAGCGCTCGGCATCAAAACCGAACACTTCAAAGATCTGGCTAAAAATCCAAAAACCATTGTTCTGGGCGTTATATCGCAGTATTTTATGCTTCCGTTTGTAACATTTTTACTGGTTTTGCTGATAAATCCATCGCCTGCAGTGGCATTTGGTATGATACTGGTGGCAGCTTGTCCGGGCGGAAATGTCTCGAATATGATTTCGATGCTTGCCAAGGGAAATGTGGCGCTTTCGGTGAGTCTTACAGCATTTACTACGGTTTTTGCGCTGTTTATGACACCTTTTAACTTTACATTCTGGGGCGGACTTTATGCTCGGCAATCGCCTTATCTCGTGGAACTGGTCATAGAACCATCTCAAATTTTTCAGACGGTGGGTTTGATTCTGGGTATCCCTGTTTTACTGGGTTTGATAGTTGGAGCGCGATTTCCGGTTTTTCGCGAAAAAATACAGAAACCGGTTCGCTGGGCTTCCATGTTTGTGCTGATTGGATTTATTGTCGGAGCGCTTGCGGCTAATTTTGATCATTTCATGAAATACATCCACCTTGTTTTCTTCATTGTTCTTATCCACAATGCATTAGGTTTTAGTGTTGGATACTGGTTTCCGAAACTTTTCAAAGAAAATTCGCAAAACAGCCGTACCATTGCCATTGAAACCGGTATTCAGAATTCCGGTTTGGGTTTGGCGCTGATTTTCAATCCGAAAATTTTCCCTCCCGAACTCGAACTGGGCGGTATGGCTTTTATCGCAGCCTGGTGGGGCGTATGGCACATTGTGGCCGGCTCAGGATTGGCTTTTTACTGGGGAAGAAAGAAAAAATCACCTGTCATAGCCCCGTTGGAAGATTAGCTTACTAAGAAACCGAAACAGATTTATTTAAATCTCGCAGCAACTCCAGTTAATATTACAAATCAATCATTTTACCAATCTATGGCTTTTTCTAAATTCGACATAAAATACTTTCTTTTGCAAAGTTATGTGAACAATTTTTTTCGGCTTCATTTCCGGAAACTGGTGTTCACAGGCAAAGAAAACATCCCGACTGACAAACCGGTGATTTTTGCACCGACACACCGAAATGCATTGATGGATGCGCTGATTTTGGTGTATGAAAATGTGAAACAGCAAGTGGTTTTTCTGGCACGTGCCGATATTTTTAAAAAACCGCTGGTGATTAAAATCCTGTATTTATTTAAAATTATGCCCGTGTATCGCATTCGCGACGGCAAGGAAAATCTGGGTAAAAACAAGGAGATTTTCGTGCAATGTGGCGAAATTTTGAAAAACGGAAATCCTCTTTGCCTTTTCCCTGAAGCCAGATTCAATCCGCATCAGAACCTGCTCCCGCTGCAAAAAGCAATTCCGCGCATCGCA
>SAAL01000193.1 GCA_009929445.1 Bacteroidia bacterium | reverse complement strand
TTTATTTCGGGCGTTTTGAGTTTATAAGGGGTCTCCAACAAATACATAGCGAATCCACACAGAATTCTGGATGATTTTTGAGGTTATGCAAGGTTTTTTTCAAATTTTTTTAACCGCAGATGACGCAGATTTGCACGGATTTTTTAGAAGGGATGACCGGATGCGGAGAAAAAAAGGTAATCCGTTGCCCAGAACTTTTCCCTATCTGTCACCGTGCCCAGCTTATTCCCTGTTTGCACCCTTCGGGTGGAGAGGTTACCGTCTCTATCGCAAGCCTCGCTACTGGAAACTGGAATGCAAATGCCAAGAACCGACCCAGCTTATCCTCCAGCAATACTGGTCGCCCGGATGGAACGTGTATGTGGGTTATGGATCAAAACCAGAGACAGCGAACAATAGACTACTCTCTCATGTGTCTGTGACTCACGAACCCAAATCCGGTCTTATTCAAATCGAACAAGTGTCTCGACATTCCATGATTCTTTCTCTTAGGCCATCGGATAAGACCATCATGCGCTGAGAGTACACTGTCAGATTTGATTTGTTTTTTATTTAAAATACTCTAATACGTCTAACACAATTAGTTGTGAAAAAAAATCGGACTAACCATTTTCCTTTCTATTTCACCTGAGACCTTTTATCCAACCAAAGACACGTCAATAAAGTATAACTACCTACGAATAGATAGAATAACAACACTTTCATAGCAATATCAGCGAATTTTGTGGAAATTCCTATTGTATCGGTTAAATTTCCAAGACATGGACAATAACTTTCACTTCCAACCCACAACAATCCTAGACGATATACGATAAAACAGGTTGCTAGCCATGCTATAAGTACTAGTTTAAAACAAGAAGACATTGAAATAAAACAACATAAAACAACAATAAATTCTATGACAGCAACCACAATGAATTCGGTTCGGTAAGAAACTAATAACACTGAATCTACCTCCTGTAGAATAGCAACATCCCCAAACGAACTAATCAACTTGGCCAACGCTGTAAGAAAAAGCATTACCGACGACGTATAAATAAAAACGTTTAGAAGCTTTAGCATATCAAACAAAACAGATTAATCATCATGCAGCTAGGAGTTGTAAAGAAAAAATGACATTTTACAACAAGAGAATTACAAAGTTTCCATATTTTAAGAATCTGCTAATTTCTAAACATCTTCTTACACATTAAACTCAATATGAACACCCGGACTCATCCCTGCATTGATGATAATTGAAGACTGTATCTGGAAATGCTCTCTCACACTCTTCATCTTCATAATGGCAATTAATAGCAACAAGTGTATCTGTAGGAAAACACAATTTCGTCCTTGTGTTGTGATCACATCCTGGAGCATCAGGACAGACAGCATAACACGGAAGTATACCCAAAAGATACCCCGCAACATGAGTGTTGTCAGTCTTTTTACTGCAAAATCTACACGCAGCAATTGCAGCTACGGATGACATACATACAACAGTAATAATAATCAATTTTTTCCAATTTCTTATCATAATATTTACGGTTTAATTTTGTATTTACTAAATAGTTTCCACATAATTAATGGAAACAAAGATACTAGTACAATTATTAAAAGAACAACAAAAGAATATAACCTCCTCGGTGGGGAAGGCAGAGCTATTACTTCATTCGCAAATTGTTCTGTTTTTTGTATTTGTTTTTTATCAAGCAAAACTCCATTCGTTGTTAAATAAGCAAAACTTTTTAGAGGTGCTACAAGTGAATGCCTTTGTTCCTTCACATATGTCCTTAAAGGAATCTCAAATTCTTTTATATAGGATATAAGAGCTATGTTTGTGACTACACCCTCGAACACAGAATACTTTCCAGTTTGTGCATAGAAATTTGTTATACAAAATTCCTTTGGAAGAACAAAACCAGCTACATTTGTCCATAGTTTTGTATGATAAATTGCATTCGTGAAAGTATCTGGGTAGGGAGAAGACATCCCAACGCTTTCAAAATGTTTTGGATACATAATTTCATTCCAGTTTTCTAGAAACAACAACGAATCTGGATGAAGCTCAAAAACTACTTCACATTTCCCGCCGTGAAATTTATAATCATTCGCAATCTTAGTTGGTGTAAAAACTGGAGTAGAAATTGTTCTGACATTTCCATTTGTAGCAGGTAAATCCATTCTCGAACAAAATGCAAGCCAGACAGAGGAGAGAACTTTGTTTCCATACCCTGGTACTCTCCCTTCAATAGCCTCAAGAATGCTTTCATTTTCTGGGCGTGTTGGTTTTTCCAGCTTAACCTCTTTTGGAATTTCACTTCCAATTGTGTAGGCATTCGTTGCTGTGTAATTTGTTGCTAAACGAGTAAGAATATAGGAGTCTTTTCCTAGAAAACCATACTCAATACTTGATATCGCAGAATTTCTGGAGTCTAGCACAAGACGACTTCTTAGGCCAGCTAGCGTAACCGAGAAATGGTTAGTGAGGACTGTTGCACTGCCTTTCACTTTTCCCCCATATAGGTAATCCAAAACATAGCCTTGTATCTCCATA
>SAAL01000095.1 GCA_009929445.1 Bacteroidia bacterium | reverse complement strand
GGGTAATAGTATTTTCTCTAATATATTCTCAACGGATGTTTTCATGAAACAAAGATAAAAAACTTATTTCTTCACAGGAAATCCAGTAGAACCAAATTATTAATAATACAATTTTTTATGAAAGTATTCTCGCATGCTCCAACAACAACTATAACACGTGCGTTAGTGTGACTTGCATTGGTATTTGTAAATGTAAGTTGTCTTGTTGATCCACCAACAGCATATCCATCTATTGTTACATTGTTTGTGGCAATTGTGTTGGCATCTGACCATGCAACAGATAATCCGGCAGTTGGATAACCAATTACAAAATGTCCTGTAGGACTCGAGTTGTCTGAAAGTTGAGTAAATGTAATCGTTCTTGGAGCATCTGCATTTGGTCTGATTGTTATACTGTACCCTTTGGTGTCAACTCCCAGACCGACGTTAGCTGCTTCAGTGATATCCGAAACAATTTCAAGTACCACATTTCCGGTAATAGTTGCAGCATTAAGATCTGTTACAGCCGCTCCCAGCGTTGCATAAGTTCCTCCGGTACCTACGGTGTAAGTTCCTGACATGTCAGCACCAAATGACAACATAGTAGTTGCCAAAAACGCCATTAATAAAGTAAATTTTCTCATGGTAAACTAATTTTAATTGATTAATAAATTGTTTGAATGTATTGTGTTTTAGTTTTTTCTATCCTGTACATGGCTTAAAACGTGTAAATATACATATTTTTTGATACAAGACAATGAGATAGTTAGTTTTTTTCGGGAAACTGCCGGTTTTTTTCTGCCGGTAGTTTCCGCATTAGATTGTTGATTTTTTTGGGATGGTTTATTTTTTGATAATTCGTCCGGTGAATGTTTCTTTGCTTGTTTTTACCCGGAGAATATAAACTCCGGCATTAAAATCAGACAACTCAATTTCCTGCTGCATTCCCTTACCTTCCGTTTGATACAGCAGTTTACCGCTCACATCGTAAATGCCGACGGTTTTGAGCGGTTGGTTTGCCGACTGCACGGTCAGTTTATCTGTTACCGGATTCGGGTAGAAGTGGATGGATTTGCTTCCTCTCTCACTACCGGCTATTCCGGTGCTCCCAACCACTATTTTCACCGACGAAGGTGCAGGTGTCCGGAACGAATTGTCTGCTTTCGGCAACGACCATACACCGAGCCGTTTGTTGGTGTAGGAAACGGCATACACGTTTCCTGCACGGTCGAACGATAAACCTGTAGTATTCATTCCCAGGGCCGGTTTTATTGAATAAAGCAGTTTGAGTGAGGGGATTCCTGATCCGGAGTAAGTTACTCCAAGAATTTTAATTTCATCGTTGCAACCCATTGCTACAAGTTTTCCGTCATGACTGACAGCCATTCCGGCACGATATGAATTTTCAATCAGCGTGGGGGTAAGTCCGGAATTGTAATCCACCGTTCCTCCCGTATTTACATGTATGAGCGAAGGTATAGTTGCTGCATCAGCTGCCCGGTATTGTGAAATCCACCAGCCGCCCCGGCTGTCGGGTGCAATGCATGAATTACCGTTTTGCTGGAGGTTGCCGTTTGCAGCATCGTTATAAACAACAACAGGTGCTGTCTGATAGGGTGCAGCAAGCGTTCCGATGTTGTATTGAAGCATATTTCCGGCACTGGTTGCCGTTTCATTGATAAAATCTTCATCGAATGTGTAAAGGCGTCTGTTTTCGCCGGTTCCCATTGAATAACAATGTGAAATGGAACCGTGAATATTTACTCCGTTCAACGACGATAAACCTGAACTTGCTTTTGTGAGTCCGTCAAAAACCGTAGTAAAGGCAGATGAAGGTAAAGCCGGGTTCATTATCCATACTCCCGGATGTGCGTCGCTCCAGTCGCACACAAAAACAGAACCATCATCGCCTACCGACAAACGCATGGGACTGCTGCTGCTTGTGGCTCCCCAGGCTACACTGCCGTTGTAAGCCGATGCTCCCTGAGCGGTTACGTCAGTAAGAGCTGCGTCGAGAATGTAAACTCCATCCTGAGTTGTTCTGGCAGGTAATGCTCCGCCCGCTGATTCCGATACATATATTCTCCCAAAATAGGAACTTGCCGGATTATTATCCACAGCAACCCCGTTAGGATTGTTAAACTGCATGAGTGCATTAGCATTATCCGAGAGTTTATACGGCCGGTCTATTGCAAATCCATTTACAGTGATTTCCCAGTTATACGTTCCTACAGGAATGCTTGTAGTAATCAGATCAACGGTTTGAACACCTTTCGAAAGGGCTCCCAGCGGATGTGTGTGAACAACGGTTGTGCCGTTGAGGAGTGTTATCGCACCGCTTTCGATGTTGTCATTAAGCGTAAATGTAATCCTGTAACCGTTGTCGATGGTTGCAGCTTTCAGTTCCGAGGCATAAACAGCCGCTTTGGGAACCGCTGGCGTTTTGAATCGCGCCGCTCCCTGTTTTTCTGCCACAATGATGAGTTCGATATCGTAACCGGACACTTTGGCTGCAGCAGCCATGCAGGGCGAAACGACACTTCCCAATCCTCCTTCGGGCATAAATTCCGAAACTTTCTTCGCCAGGTTTAAGCCTTCGGTAACATCAAACATGACCACGCCGACTGAAGAACCATCGGCATTGCAGTTGGGTGCAGCCATGTACAGCCGTTTGGCATGCCGGAAGAAATAAATCCCTGTGGCAGCAGGCTGCAAAACATAGCCGTTTATTTCGGAAAAGGTTTTCAGCAGATTCATATCCGTATTGTCGGTAGCGCTCCAGTTGAAATTGTACTCGGCCGGCAATGCACCCACCCTGTCGATAACCAAATAAGAGGTGGAATCGGGTGAAATGGTCAGATTCAACCGGTCGTTGGGCTGGTTTCCGGTCATCGCGGGCACTTTCATGTATTTAGAACTTACTATCATGCTGTCCTCTACGTGATATGCCACTATTTTCAGTGAATTGTCCGATACATCCACCGAAGAAGTATAAATGCCTGAATTCCAGAAAGCGCCTGTTACGGCAAAAGTTTCGCCCACTACTGCTGAGGGTATATCGCCCTGCAGTTGTGTCTGGAAATAAAGCACGGGAACGCTGTCGTCGGTTTCCCATGAATATACTTTGAAGTAGTTGCCGCCTGTTTCGGGATTGGCTACAGTTACCTTGTTGCAGGCAAGCAAGTGTCCGTTGGAAGTGAATTGAATATCACTCAGCACTTCGGTACCTCCTGATATTCCGGTTAAATTCATTTCGCCGGTTTGCAGAAAGGTTGAAGCGCTTATAATGAGAATTTTTGGTTCAGAAGTAAGCACATACAGTTTTTCGTTGCGGTATAAAATTTTCTTTACCGACGCACCGTTGAGCCAGTCAGGATTGGTCTGCGTGAGTTTCTGGAAACTGTATTGGTTCATCGGGATAATTCCCGGTGCCTGCACCGGTTCGGGATAATCGGGAGGAACAATTTTATACAGTGGCAAATCCGGATTGTACATCATCATCCGGGCGTAAGTGGTATTGGCTGCGGTTACGGTTACGGTAGTGTCTTTTGTTTGATGGGAGGAAGCAGTAAACCGGAGTTTGTAGGTGCCCGGAGTCAGGTTGAAAAACGCATATACACCGTTGTAGTTATTATCCACCGTGTAGCTGTTGAGCGAGTCGCCCGCAGCATTCATCAATTTCACCTTTGCACCGTTGAGCGGGAGCCACTCGTCAGTGGTTCCGGCTTTATAAACAAATCGCGGATCGTTCACCCGCTGGTCTGTGCCTTTAACCCATCCGGCTATCGTTCCGCCCGTCGGCATATCGGCCCCGAAATAGCTGCAGTAAAATTTATAAAAACGGTCAGCTTCCAGCCTGCGGTATGCTTCGCTGAGCAAGCGGTGTGTTTCGGGTTTATAGTCGTGAAACGAACCTTCGGAGAGAAATCCCGGAACTGTAAGCGGGCGGAGAACTCCAAGGCCGGATGTATTTCCGTAGAAGGAAAAGTCGCCCCGGATATTGGTGGAAGTGGTATAAAAACTCCACCAGGTAAGCTGATTTTCCATCAGGTAAGGCCAGGCAGCTGTTGCCTGTGTTTTACTTTCGGATACCGTAGGATCTGCGTCATATCCGTGAAAGAGAAGCAGCAGGTAATTCGTTCCGACATTGCTGCCGATTGCATTGCTGTGAATGGACAGAAATGCATCCACACTGTTGGCATTGGCTTCCTCGGCTATTTCCGATAAAACGCGGTCGTCTTCGTCGCGATTTTGGGTGCGCGATAAGTAAACCGTTGCTCCGGCTGCCTGCAGTCGATCCCTAAGTGCGAGTGCCTTGCGGAGGTTGCTCCACGATTCCCAGAATCCGAGCGTATCACCCAATGCATACGGAATAGTTTCAAGATTTCGGTCGTTGGCTCCGTCGTAACCACCGTGTCCGGGATTGATGTAAATTTTCACACCGGTGAAATCGGCTGCCTGCAGAGCTGATAACTGAATAACGAAAGCGGCTAAAAATATCCATATTTTTTTCATACGTTGGTTCCTCCGTTATTTAAGTTGTATTTTCATCAGATAGATTTCACCTTCATCGGAATTAAAAACAATCAGGCTTCCGTCTTTCGAAGCGGTAGGATACATGGCTTTGATGCCCGGGGGTGTTTCGGCCTGACGGCGATTTTTTCCGTCGATGGATGAAATAATTATCGTCGAGGAAATTATTTTTTCACCATCGTCGCGGTCGTCCATTCCAACCACATATTCATTGCCTGCCCACGCCGGTGCGCTGAGTTTACCGAGCGAAACCGCATTTTTGCCTGTCAGTGAGCACACAAAAGTACCTTTTCCGGCCACGGTGTAAACAATGTGCTTGTTGTCGGGCGAAATGGAAGGCCAGATATAGCTATAACCGGCTCCGTTGGGTGTAAGTTCGGTGCGAATGCCGTTATTATACAAAATCATTTTTCGGTCTTCGACAGTGACCAGACAGGTATTATCCGTACGTTTCATTGATTTTGGCTTTACCATGGCGCGTTTGGTCACGTACATCGGCGATGAATTGACCATTCGGGCAGCTATCGGTTCGCGGGTGGACTGTACGAGAACTTTTTTCTGTCCGGTAGCTATTGACTGGCTGATGAGTGAATTGTGGCGAAGGTTTCGGATCAGTTCCGATTTGGTATAAAGTACCGTATTGCCGTCGTCGCTTATTTGCACCTTATATCCTGCTGCAGGATCTTCATTCAGGGTTTTCATTGATTTATCGGCGAGGGAATACCGATACAATCCGCTGTAGTTTCCGCGACTCATCAGTATGAACTGATTGTCGGGGCTGATACGGGGATAAAAATATCCTCCACCATCGGCCGCTTTGATCTTTTCGACCGAAATTACCTTCATTTGCTGCGTATGCGCAAACTGAGCAAGCATGAGAAAGAAAATGAGTAGCTGTTTCATAAATCAATATTCTTTAATAAAAACGATTAATCATTAAACTTACGACTCACAAATGTATGAATTATTCATAAAGAATCAAGATATTTCTGCATATTTTTGAAATCCGTTTTCATTCTTCTGTCTGAATTAAAAAAGGATTTTTTTAAAAGCCTGTAAAAACACTATCGGACATGCGATTGTTATAAATTTGTATGAAATAGTTCTGAAGGTATGTTTTCGGAATTTTCAATTTCATCGTTGAATATATCCATTTATCCGAAAGGAAAGAACTTGTTATTAAAGAGGGTTGTTATTCCGCTTCAGCAAAACAGACAATAATTCTGAAGGATAAAGTTGCTATAAATTACGAAATCATTTAAAAAAACAATTCACATGTGTTTCTTCTATCAACTTAACAAAAGCGCCAAAGCCCTGGAGGAAAGATTTGTGGCAGAGGTGGTGGATAAGCAGCAGAACATCTTTTTTGATAGTCAGCAGGATGTGTACAACGGCTTTTCGCATCCGGTAATGCCTGTGATAACCAACCGCGAACCTGCCGGAATCCGCTTTTTTGAGTGGGGATTGATGCCTTCGTGGGCTAAGGACCGGAAATTTCAGGATAATACGCTCAATGCCCGTCTGGAAACGCTTCGCGAAAAACCTTCGTTCAAAAACATCCTGGGCAACCGCTGTCTGATTCCTGCCGATGGATTTCTGGAGTGGCAATGGCTGGACCCGAAAGGTACAAGGAAAACAAAATACCTGCTCGAAATACCCGACAGCCCGCTTTTTGCTTTTGCCGGACTGTGGAGTCAGTGGGTGGATCCGACAACGGGAACAATCCTTCCTACGTTCACCATCATCACCACCGAAGCCAACGAACTGATGGCCAGGATTCACAACACAAAAAAAAGAATGCCGGTAATCCTGAATCCCCGGCATGAAAAGTTGTGGCTTGAAAGCGGCAAAATAGAGATGTACAACGACCGGCTGAAAGCTACGGCAGTCTGAAAAAAACGTTCAGCAATATTTTTTTTTACCTGGATTTGGGCTTTACCTTCAATCCTTTTTCGAGCAGGAATTTTACATTTTTCTCAACCGCCAATGCAGTAACTGTAGCTCCGGAGTATCCGTCAATTTCTACCTGTTGAGCTTCTTTCAGCTTCTTTCCGTTCCATAAATTGAAAAAACCGTTTTTTTCGAGGAGATTTACATAACCGGGTGTCTCGTAATTAGTAAGCAAAGCTACTTTCCGGATTTCACCGTTTTTGCTGGTGATGATCATCACCGGTGTTTGTTTCCTGTAACCAATTACATCCTGACAGTATGTTTTGCTGTTCATGGCATATCCAAGCACTTTGCCCTGATTGTCGATGATATTGTACCAGTAATCGTTGGATTTTTTCACTTCGACAGCTGTCGGAAATATGCTTTGAACCACCTCCTTGTTGGAAACCTCGTGCACCACTTCACGCTGATGATTCATTCTACCCTGTGAATTTGCCAGTAAAGTACTGAATAAGAATATAATTAAAATTTTCAGTTTCATTTTTAAATTGAAAAAAACATTCATATTTTACACACTTACAATTAGGGTGCAAAAATAATGCAAATTTCTGAGGATTAGAAATAAAATATATCCCGACAATGACTGCGGTGAAAATTGAAATTATTTTCCGGGTTCGATGAGGTCTACACATACAAAAAAAGAAGCTGCCTTTTCAGACAGCCTCCTGAATGATAAATTAAGCAATGCAGTTAAAGTTTAATCAGTTTGAATGACTTCCCTCCGATACGCGCAATGTAAATTCCTGAAGCTATATCGCTCAAATCGAGCGTATTGATTCCCCTGTTCAGCTTATCGTGGAAATTCAGTTGTCCGTTGAGGTTGTAAATGCTTATCACGTCTTCCTGAACCACCGATACCGTAAGTTTGTCCTTTACCGGATTCGGGAAGAGTGAAACAGCAGTAATTTCGGGCAGCGTTATTCCTGTTATTTCGTCGGTGCTCTTTAGCATCAGATCGCGGTTGGCGGTACTCTGAGCAGTGGAAATTACCACTTCAGACGATGCATAAGCAGAAGCTGTCTCTGAAACTACCTTGTAAGTGTCGTAAGGTATTTCGGTAAATACGTAATTTCCATTCACGTCGGTGAGCGTCCACGCTGCGGGCATGCCTGATCTGTTGATGAGCAATACGGTAGCATTCACGGCCAGGTTGTAGTTGGCAGTACCTTCGGTGTTTGTGAGGGCATTTTTCACCATCAGCGAGTCGTTTAGCTTATACGACTCGTAGTAAATATTTCCATAGATTTTCCCGGTTCCGGTTTTCCTTTCGTAGTAAACCATTTTTACTGTAATGTCATCAGTATTTTCTTTCAGGGTAACGAAATCGGCAGTTTTGTAATAGATTTTGTCCACGTAGAAAGTCGGAAGATAATTTTTATAGATTTCCCTGTCTGGGATCACATATACGGTGTAGAGTGCCGGATGGAGGCTACCGAATGTGAATGTCCCGTCGGTGATTTTAGCCAGCGCAGTAGATTTGCGGTATCCTTTTTCAAACAGGATAGCCATACCCGATTTTACGGTGTCATTTCCTGCCAGGGCGTATCCGCTCAGTGTAAGTTTATCGGCAGTTTGCGTGATTTGATAGCAGTTGACTATTCCTTCAGCACCACACAGATTAATTTCATACGGTAATGTGCTGATTTGTACAGCTCCAAACTTCATTTTGTCTCCTTCGTTGAGATATCGCACAGCACCATCCACGTTCGTCACCCGGCCATTTTTTATATAATACAATTTGCTGGTGGCAGACTCGCGTACAAACCAACTTGCCGCGCAGGCATCTTTGCCCCTTTCCACTGTTCCTTCTTTATCCATGACACACGGTGGAACGGTATCAATCAACCGGTAGCATACAGCAACTCCCGCAATCGGACAAAGGACTACCTTCGATGAGTCGTTTGGAGTGAGATAGCCTCCAAAAATCACTTTATCGCCCGGTTTCAGAGATATATCTCCCGCAGTGCCGGTGGCTGGATCTGGTTTTCGGATGGAGTAAAAATTTCCAGTCAGCATTTCACGGATAAGCAGCTGACCGGTGCATCCATCTATGCCCGCTTCTACTATTCCCTTTTTATCCATCGTGCAGGTAGCTGTGGAGTCAATCAGCCTGAAACATGCCGCCACTCCCACCACATGACACTGTGAGGAAAGCGAATCCGACCGGATGGGAAAACCTCCGAATTTTACCTTATCGCCCACTTTGAACTTTGAAAAAGCAACAGCCTCGTTGTCGGTAATACCTTTGATGATGTAAAGCTGTGCAACGGGCGAAGCATACGGAGTTGACGTATCTTCAAAATATAGCTTATCGCCGCATTTCACCACTACACCCGCTTTGTCGATCACGCAGGGAGGAATGGTATCAGTAGGAGGTTTGGTAATCACCTGGTAGCATATCACTTTACCCACAGGTTTACAAAGGGTATCAGATGAAGAATATTGATCGAAAAACACTCCATGAAATTCCACAGAATCACCCGGAAGAGGTTTTGTAAGTTTAGTTCCATAAGTATTCGTATAGGTTGTATAATTGAAGATGTAAAGTTGCGGGAATGCAGATTTTGAGTACACATCCTGAATATACAAGGTACTGCGGCAGGCAACCACTATTCCTTTCATGTCCATCCGGCAGGGAACGTGGATGACTTTGTAAAGTTTACCGTTGAAGTAAATTTCCGTATCGCGGGTGATGGTTCCGAGATTAATATGCGTTTTGAACCAGGTCATTACGGTGATGCATGCCCTGTCCGAATCGGGATATTTTTTCAGACTGACATAAATCTTACCCGCAGTCACGGAGTCTTTCACAAGGAAGTAATCAGGACAGCCATCGGACGATAAATACACGTAGGTCATGTGGATACTGTCTTTCACCGAAGGACTTTCGGGATAAATATAGGCAGTATCGCCCCGTTGGGAGGTTACCTGTGCGGATGTAAATGCCACACCCGGAGCGCTGAAAGCAATCAGCAAAATAAATTTAAGGAGGTAAAGATTTTTCATGTTATTTAATTGAAAAAAGGTTGATAAACAAATGCACAAAAAATTCAAATTATCACCGTCAGGGAGAATTTGCATTTACAGGGTTCAATAACACTTCATAGATTTCACACAAAAATATGAACATTTCATATAACTAACAAATAATGCTAAATATATGTTCTTTAACCGGTTAGTCTGCCTGTAGTTTTTAACCTTATCGGTTTATGGGAAAGTTTGAAATCGTCAGAAATTCAGAAATCACTGGTGTTGTAAGTTTACTTTTATATACATTTCTTATGCACTGCCCTTTTTGAAGTTTCAAAAAGCAACTTCAGCGCACGAACAGCCCTTTTGTAAACTTAAAAAGGCACATGCAGCCTATAAAACTTTTAAAATTATATATTGTTATATAAATAAGGGATTTTAATTTAAAATATAACATTTATGAAAACATTAATTAATTTTTTAAAGCAAAACAGAAATCTTGGGACAATTTTATCTGTTGTCATTCTTTTCTCGCTTACCCTTACCGGATGTAATTTTATCAAAGGACAAATTGACAAACTTTTAGGAAGAGCTGACGACCTGACTGAAAAAGTGGTTTCATCTCTCGACAATGCAATTGGCAGTCTGAATGCCACTTCAGCCAATTACGAAGAAATTCTTCAAAAATTAGTAAGTGAACTTCCGGGAGAAGTGCAATCAACCGTTACCAATGAGGTAAGCAACTTACTGAACCGCACAGTTGCGGCTGCAGGTGCTGAAGTGAGATGCGATGCTGACTTTTTTCGCATCAGAGTGCAACAGGCTTTGCAACGCATCAAGGCTAAGTTTCTGAATCAACCGGTGCCGGCTGTTGAGCCAAACCTGTGTAACGTTGTTCCGCTTGCCATTGACATGAACTTATCGGCCGACAGACGAAACAAGCTGGAATTTTACGGGTACGATTTTGATATGACTGCCATACAGGTATTACTTTACAACGGTGCATCGGCAATAGATGTAAGCAATAAACTCGACCAGCCCACTCATTATCACATGACACTAAATCTGGGAGGCAACGGCGTGCCCATCTCAACGGCCAGCACCCGTTTAGTGCTTCGCTGGAATAACCGCGATATTTCGTCCATTGGCATTATCCAGAGCACACCAGATATCTGTGAAACAACCTATCATACTTTTCAACCTGCACCAGTTTCATTCATGCCGCCACTTGTACGCGGCGATCGCGAATTTGACGGTAACGGCCCCATTGTCAACTCCAGCGTCAATTTAATAAACACAGGTAAGGAGTTAATTGCACGGGTTTCTATGTACTCCAGAGAAACAAAAAGTGATTATACCACCGGCAGCGGAACAAAAGATTTTGTAATTTTCACTGCAGATCCGGATAAAACAATCGAAGCCATTGTTACACCTGCCACGGCATCGTATTCTTATATCGACAACAATCATGACATGGATGAATTTACCGGATCGGGACCGGTACGAAAGTTCAAATTTATGGGAGATGGAAGTGGAGATGATGTTGGATTCCATACCCGTGTAGAAATAGACTTTAATAACGTGAGAGTTCAACTGAAGGAAACAGGAGATTGTGTTTCAAGTGCAACATTGCGTGTACTCGAGTTGCAAAACAGAATCAGCCCCCGTGTAATCACTAAAATGAGGGCTATGCGCCATATCCGGTTTATCGGACCCAATGAGTGAAACCGGTAATGTGACTTGAAGTCGAATCATCAAAAAGTATCTTTTAAAACCAACGGGTAAAACTATTTACAGTATTTACCCGTTGGTTTTTACATGCTCTCCTGATTCAAACTTCTGTCGGAAATCTTGTGATAATTCAAGAAGGCAAACTATTACTAATGAGACTACCAAAATAATGAAATTAGTTTGCCTGCTGCAAACAGGGTTGGATTTCCCTGACAAGAATACTTCTACGAAGGTTTTATAGATAAAATTAAAGTAACCATCTATTTTTCACTTATTTCTGCTTCACTCAGTGTGTTGATGACGTTTCTTGCGGTTGCAATAACCGCAGCAGCCGGCGTTTGTGTCAGTTTTGTTTCATCAAATGCAGCAAGGGCATTGTTTATTTGTGTTATTGCCACCTGATTTCCGGCCCGGGTAAAGAACTCTTTCAGTATTCTTATTTTTTCAAATTGCTGAATGCCTTCTGTCATTCGTTCATAACGGATGGAAGTGCGTGCGCCGGGATAAATCAGATAAGTGTCACCAGCCCCCCAGGAACGGAATCGGCTGTCAGTGAGCGGATTTTTCACCCAGCAATTCAGTGCCCAGCGGAGATAACCGTCCAGATTGGCTTTTGCGGCGTACCAGGCAAACCATTCGCACTCGGCAGGCTGACTGAATGTAAATGTATTGGGGCGGGCTTCTTCGCACGAAGTGTAGAAGGTGGTGACTTTTCCTTCAGCACGGCGTTGTGCTATCTGAAGATCGGTGTACTTGTACCGGAGCGCCACACAGTAGTCGTTCAGGTCGGCAATCAGTTCGTTGTGGAGCGAACCCGCGAGCGAAATTTTGAAATCCGGATCTGCCTTTCGGATTATTGCGATGGCTTTCAGCATCACATCCATCGCCCGTTCGTCCATGGAAATATGAGTAATTTCGAACCAACCTTTTACCTTCAGGTGTGCTGCAAATGACTTCAGCATGGCAGTCCACATTTCTTCGTAAAGTGCATCGCCCGGTTTGGTAAGAGCATCTTTATAGGAACCGCTTACTTCATCAAAGTATCGGAACGAGAGTTTCCAGGGAATCATGGAATAGCAGTTGATTTGTTTGTTAACGCCAAGAGACATCATCAGTTCCACCCATTTGTCGAAAATGGTATAATCAAATGACCAGCTTCCGTCCTTTTTCTTTTTCCATTCTATCATGGTTCCGTAAACGTCTTCGGTCTGGCTGTTCCAGGGATCATAGATAATCGATGCGGTAATTACTTTTCCACCTGCGTCAGCATAAAGTTTGTGTTCGTTCCTCAATGCTTCCATGTGTGCCTCCGACCAGGGTTCTGCGCCGTAATAACGTGCTATCGAATAGGGATTTTGCCATAAGTCCAGGTGAAATTTCCAATCCGATACAGCGGACAGTGTCCGGTTTTGAACCTTTAGATTGATTTGCAGTGTTTCCACAACTGCATCATTCAGTTTTACGCTGATAGTGGAAGTATAATTACCGGCTGTAGTGCCTGCGGGAACAGCCACCCGCACCCACACACCCTGCGAGGTCATCGGAGTTAAATCCAGTTGTTTTGCATGATGATCAATCGGGTCGGCCGAAAGTGAATAGTCGAAGTCAGCCGCATTGCGATATCCGCAGGCTCCTCCGCCATCCTTGTTAAGTTCGTCGGTCATCACATAGCGCACAAAGCCCGAAAAAACATTTTCTGAAGTGATGCGCAGATTTTCGTCCTGCTGGTTGATAAAATCTCCCACGATGTAGCTGAGTGTATTTGTTCCCGTTTTGTTTGAAACCACAAACTGGACTGAAACCCGTTCACCTTTCCAGGCAGTGAGTGAGATGGATTTATTTGAGGTAGAAAGTACGGAAGGGTTTTGTTTCGTATAACGCGAGTCCGCGCAAAAACCACTTAATCTCCCGTTTCAATGGTTTTTATTTGTTTGTACACTTCATCTGTGCCCATATACGGAACTTTATATGAAGCTGTTT
>SAAL01000094.1 GCA_009929445.1 Bacteroidia bacterium | reverse complement strand
GGCTGAACCTCAGATTGAACCAACTGTTTATTTGTACAATACCGGACGCTTTACGGACTGGGCAATAAATGGTGATTTGAATGAAGCTGTTAACAGTGGAGGTTTATCTGCCGGTCAGTACACGTCCATTCCCAAGGAGAATGCAGCTGCTATTTACGACGGACGTATTCCTTCGATGAACGGATTCCTGCTTATACACCGGGGACCGGAACCTTATTATACAACCGAAAAAGCAGATAAAGTGACTATGACACTTCCTTATATCAAAGATTTAATGACCAACACCCGACCACAGACCGCACCGCGCAAACCGTTGTCGTACCTGCGGGTAGAACTGGCCAGCAAATCTACGAGGGATAATCTGTGGCTGTTTAGTCAGGAAGGGACTACGAACAAGCTCGATGACGGCTGGGACGGACGGAAATTCTTCGGCACACCCACGGCCTTTATCTACACCGAGAATGCCGACGGACCGATGCAAGTGAGCACCAATGCCACCATTGATGGCAGCGTGCTAAGCTTCTACGCCAACAGCGATACGGAGTACACGCTCACGCTGGCTAAGTCGAACCTGGAGGATTATACCGACCTGCACCTTATTGACCTGATTGCACGTACGGTGACACCGCTTAGCAGCGATACCACAAGATATCACTTCACGGCCAACAACAAGGGAAGTACAATCAAACGGTTTATCATCGCCAATTCAGCAAATATCAACCTGAACAGCGATAAGTTCAGCCTGCTCCACGGATACGTGAAGGAAAACAGCAAGCTGGTAATCAGCAATTTCACTTCTGAAGAAGGAATTGTCAACCTGTTTGATATCTCCGGAAAACGGTTTATTAACACGAAAATGCCTGTTTCTGTCAGCGAAATACCGGTAACTCTCGAACCGGGGGTATACATCCTCGATCTGCAGGCCGACGGAAAACGTAATTCAATTAAAATCATTATTAAATAAGAGGGGGGGCGGATATGAACAACAGACTTAAAATACTGACCATTTTTATACTTACACTCGTCGTTGCAGTGGGTGGAGGTTATTTATACTATTCGATGATCACCGATTTGCAGCAAAGCGATGAAGAATACATCACGGGCGTGTATTACGAGCAGCCCGTGGTGATTCCGGGAGTGAATCTGGGCAATGTGAATCCGAAGAAAGTACGCAGAAACACCAAGGACAACGCTCCCCTCGTAGTGCCCGATGCGGGCAGAAAACTCCCTTCGGAAGGTACAGTTGGTGGAATCGGTTCCTCTTCTTCCGGTGCGCTGTCGGGCTTCGGCGGATACAGCTACCGCAGAGGAACTATCGAATCGACCAACGGTGGCGGCGGAGGAGCCGGCGGTGGCGGCATGATGGCCTACGGCGGCGGACGCAGCGCTGGTGGCGACGTATCGGGAGGATACAGCTCCGGCGGAGGAATGATGGGCGGAACATCGTCCTTGTTGGTTCCCAGAACGAAACCTACGACCCCACCAATCACCGGCGGAGGTATTATCCTGGTGGATCCGGGAACATACACCACACCCGGCGAAGAAGTGGGTAATCCGATCCCCGTCGGCGAAGGTTGGTGGATACTGATGCTGCTGGCATTGGGGTATGGGGCAATAAAAAGTCCCTTTGCGACACGAAGGAGGGTCAGGAGCGAGGAATAAAAACAATACGGTGCGCTGCACCTGATACAAAAACCATTCACGGCGTAGAGACGGGGCATGCCCCGTCTCTACTGCATATATAACAGATCGAATCATGTCCTGTGCGGGTAGCACATTGCGGCTACAGATAGCACATTGCGGTTCCAAACCGCATTGTGCGTAAAACAGAATCGGAATTCTCTTATCAGCAGTGCATCGGGTGGACAGAGTTCCAACTCTGTCATTAAAAACTCTCTGCATCCTTAAAACTTCGACAGAATCGGAATTCTGTCCGCCCGATGCAACATTATTATCAGAATTCCAGCGCCTTTAGGGTTTTCATCATTGACAGGATAACCCAAAAGTCCCCCAAGGCAGAACCTACATGCCTCAGGCATGTTTAGGGGGCTATTCACCCAAACTCTCCCCCTTCGGGGGGCAGGGGGGGCAGTGGGGTTTTTCAACAGCAGATTCCTCACTCCACTGTGTTTCGTTCGGAATGACAGCCGTCTCCTTAGTTAAATACCGTCGCCCGACCCTTTCAGTTCACATTCACTTCCTGACTGGCGACGGTGCGAAACTTCCAGCACCCGTCGTGCTGAAAACCTGATAATATTTACAATCCGCATCGACGGGTAATAGATAAAGAATGACCCTGTCATTCCGAACGAAGTGAGGAATCTGATTCTGTTCCCTCCATCCAGCCAGGATTAAAGAAATGTTCGGCAAGTGTTTTTCAATCCCCCTTAACCCCCCCCTTCGGGGGATTTAGGGGGCCGATCCCATTACTATTTCGGGAGTGCTGTTCATCATGAGATTCCTCACTACGAAATCCTTCACTTCGTTCCGGTTTCCTTGTTCGGAATGACAACGTTACTTTTTTTATTACCCGTCGATAAAATTTGTGAAAATAATGTGATTTCAACACGACGGGGCATCGGGAGTTTTGCACCGAAGCCGTTACAACTTACCAATAGAATAAATTCAGGTATTGATCATACATTGCATTATCCAAAAGTCCCATAAACAGAAACAATCCGCTTCCTTCCCCTTGTGGGGGAAGTCCCGTTGGGGATGAGGGCTGGGATTTAGGGGGCTTCTTTACCATTCACAGCGTAGAGACGGGGCATGCCCCGTCTCTACGCCGTATTTTTTGAATAAAAATGATAAAAATAACTACAATATCGAAATAATTGTATATTTTTGCTTTCGATTGATTATCGAAGTATAATGATTAATTTCTGCATCATCAATTGAATTTACCGTATAATTTTTACTTTTTTCAAAAATTAATACAGGTCATTTTCCAGGGCTGACCCTCCCCTTCCCCGCACTTGATTCCAAAATCCAGTATTAACCTTTTGTTGCTTTCACAGAGCTGCAAATCAAAATTTGAGATACATGAAACGCTATTTAATCCTTCTTACGTTAGTTTCCTTCTTCACTGGCCTTGCGGCGCAAAACACCAACGGAAAAATAAACACCAGGTACCTGCGCCCCTCCATCACTATGCTCTTTGCAGAACCGAAAGATGCCGATGAGGCAATTCTCATCAACAAATTCCGAAATCTTGAAGTGCCCGGCAAGTTCGACGACCACCGGATACAGTTTCCGGATATGAAACCGGTGGAGAATACCAATCCGGCCAAAAAGACACTTCTCGAAAACTACATCCGAAAAGCTTCCAATCCGGTGATAGCCAAGTGGTGGGGACGCGACGAACAGGGCAATTTCAACTATACGCTGGTAGCTTCGAGGGCTTCGTACACCGCTACCGATGCCGATGCCATCATTTCCCGCGGATCCAACACCAGCCGCATAGAGATGCTTGGCGAGCAGCTCATCGATCGCTCGTATATCCTGCTGTATGAAATAACCGACCTCTACACCATGGATGAATACTACGACCGGCTGGATGCACAAAACAGAAAAAAGAAAGATTACACGCCCGCAAAACGTACCGAAGAAGGCTACAACTGCGATTACAAGGTGTATGCCTACAAGGTTGCCTTCAACGATTCGGTAGCTGCCGAGTTCTACAACAGGTATTGGGTGGACGCCCAAAATCCCGATAAGCAGAAAGCTGCTGCCTGGGCTGATGCCACTTTCCCTGTACGCCTCATTACCGAAGCTGCAGGCTCGGTGCGCTCCTCGCAAACCAAAGCGAAAGAAAAAAACAAGGTGAAAAAAACCATGCAGGAATTGCTCGAAGATATTCCGGCAAACATACAGTCGGGTGCTGCATTCGAACTGGGACGGAAAATAGAGGATTTTAAACTGAAAGTAACGGTATTCAAAGCCTACCCCGTAACCGCCAAACTGGGCACCAAAGAAGATTTATACACCGACCAGCGTTTCTACGTGTATGAGATTGAACAGGACCGCAGCGGCAATCAAAGCACGGTAAGAAAAGGGGTGGTAAGAGCCAAAACCATCAACGATAACAAAGGCATTGCCACCGGCACTTCATTGCCATCGGCATTTCAGCAGGTTCAGGGGAAACGGATTTATCCGGGTATGTTTATGGAAAGCAAGGACGACTACGGAATCATACTGAATACGGGATTCGTAAGTTCGGGCAACAAAGCCATGGGCGGATTTCACATCGGTGCAGATATCCGGATTTCACGATTTATAAAAAAACCGGGCTGGCATTTCGGCATCGACGTTGCGATAAATCCGTTTAAGAATGTATATGCAGGCGATATCGAAACCGACACACGAACACTCATTTCATCGGCCGACATGTGTTCGGGAAACACATTGGCACTTGCAGTAACCGGTTCAAAAGAAATGTATTTCACCCGTCGGGGCAATATCTACCTGCGACCTCAGGTAGGACTTGGCATTCAAACCTATTCGTTCAGCGAAGTTGGATCGTATTCAATTGCTTCGGATGATAAGGATTATTCCTGGACTTCCTACATCCTGCCTGCAGGTATAGGGCTCGGGTATAATATCTCACCCATGCTCAGCCTCGAAATGAAACCGGGTGTGTATCTGCGTACCGGCGCTTCCACCGACAACAAGGAGAGCCTCAGCCAGACTGCCGCTCCCACGGACGATAAGTGGGGATTTGGTACAATCGGCAAATTTTCGACAGGAACGACCAATACCTTCTCTCTGAAAATTAGATTTTAACATCCAAACAATCATTTATAAAAATGCAGAAAATGAAAAACACAGTAAAAATAACCTGCCTGCTCCTCATCGTACTGGCAGGATTCGCACCCGAAACGACGGCTCAAAAGCGAAAAGCCGACAAGGACACCCAAAACTGGATTTACGAAATCGAACCGGTAGCCGTGGGGAGTCAGGGCTCTTACCTGATAAAAGTCTGGTCGTATTCGAAGAAACCGGTCATAGCCATCGAGCAAGCCAAGAAAAATGCAGTGCACGGCATTATTTTCAAAGGGTTCACAGGCATACAGGGAGTGCCGGGACAACGACCGCTGACCAGTAATCCGAACCTGGAAGTGGAACAGGCTGAATTCTTCAAAAATTTCTTTGCCGACGGCGGAAAGTATATGAAATTCGTGAACATCACCAACGATGGAGCCGTAGCAGCCGAAGACCGGATAAAAATGGACAAGCAGTACAAGATTGGAGTGGTGGTATCGGTCAACGTGGCCGGACTGCGCAAGGACCTCGAAGACGCCGGAATGGTGCGCGGTCTGAACAGCGGATTTTAATAAATTGTGAGCAATCAGCACAAACTTTCAAAACCTGATAAATTTACCAAACCTCACAAACTGAATGCTATGAGACGATTAATATTAATAGCAGGGCTGATGTTGTTCCTGTCAGGAATAACTTCCGATCTGACAGCTCAGCGCAATTCCAACATTGGCTACTACACCATCGAATCCGAATGCCTGGGTTCCGAACTGGATGGCTCCATTACGCTGCGAGCCTGGGGAACGGGCCGAAACCGGTTTGATGCCGTGGATCAGGCCAAAAAGAATGCCCTCAGAGAAGTGATATTCAAAGGAATACGCAAAGGCAGCCCGGAATGCAATCAGCGTCCGCTGCTGCCCGAAGTAAACGCCGAAATGAAATACGAAGATTTTTTCAACCGTTTCTTCTCCGATCGGACTGACGATTACAAAAAATTCTGCTCGGGTAAAGACGAGCGGCTCGACAACAAGATATTCCGACGCGGCATGGGCGACTCCAAGATGGTGACCTACAGCGTCATTGTCCGCGTGCTTCGGGCCGAACTGAAAGACTACCTGGCAGGCGGATTCAGTCCGCAGCGTGAGCCCGCCGAAATCAACCTGCCTTCGGTAGGTATAGTGAGACAAGAAAAAATCAACTGGGAATACGAAATCGAACCGGTGAGTGTAGGTACTCAGGGCACTTACCTTATCAAAGTATGGTCGTACTCCCGCAATCCCGAACTGGCTATCGAACAGGCAAAACGCAACGCCGTACACGGTGTGATATTCAAGGGCTTTGGCGGAATCAGCGGCGTACCCGGGCAGCATCCGCTCGCCGACAGTCCGAACCTGGAAGTGGAGCAAGCCGAATTCTTCCGGAATTTCTTTGCCAACGGCGGTAAATACATGAAATTTGTCAACATCACCAACGATGGCTCGGTAGCAGCCGAAGATAGGTTGAAAATCGGAAAAGAATACAAAATCGGCGTTGTTGTATCAGTCAATGTAGCCGGATTGCGCAGGGACCTCGAAGAAGCAGGCATTATACGCTCTCTGGGCAGCGGAACTTAATTATTTTATTTAAAAAAATCAACATGAAACGAGCATGAACGCAAGCATTCACCAATTCAGATGAAAATTGGCATGCGAGCCTGCCTGCGGTTGTCTGGTTCCATGCGACAACTAAAAAACAATTATTTACGCATGAAAAAATTAGTGCTTATCATGGGTTTTACGCTTTTTGCATGCTTCTTTTGGAATACCGAAACTTATGCGCAGCGCAACTCCAACATCGGACATTACTCCATCGAAACGGAATGCCTCGGCGTGGAATTCGATGGTTCGGTTACCCTGAGAGCGTGGGGAACGGGCCGCAACCGCTTTGATGCAGTCGATCAGGCCAAAAAGAATGCAGTTCGCGATATCCTGTTCAAATCCATGAGAAAAGGCAACGGCGACTGCAATCCACACCCGCTGGTGCCGGAAGTGAATGCCGAAATAAAATACGAAGATTACTTCAACCGCTTTTTTTCAGACAGAAAAGGCATTTACAAACAATTTTGCTCCGGAAAAGACGAGCGGTTATCTAATAAAATATTCCGGCGCGGCATGGGCGATTCCAAAATGGTCACCTACAGTGTCATTGTACGTGTGAAGCGTTCGGAACTCAAAGAACAACTCAGAGAAGACGGAATTATTAAATACTAATAATGAAAAAAGAAAATAATATGGAAAAACTCAAAAGCATTGCTCTGCTGTTATTTGCTCTTATTCTGAGCACCGGAGCATTTTCACAGGCAAAGAAACCCACCATCATGGTGGTACCGAGCGACAACTGGTGTTTCAAAAACAACTTCATGAACACCTACGACAACATGGGCTCCACCCTGAAAATACCCGATTACAAAGCCGCACTGCAGGAGAGCACCGAATTGCTCAACGTGATAAGCAAGATAAACGAAATGATGACCGAACGGGGCTTTCCACTGAAAAACCTTGAATCGGTGATGAAAACCCTGCAAAGCCAGTCGGCCGAAGACGCCATGCTCACCAGCAAAACCGGAGCCGACGCCAACGAAAGTCCGATAGATAAACTGAAAAAGGTGGCAAAAGCCGATATCATTATGCAGCTGACGTGGTCAATCAATCAAACCGGACCGAAACGCTCTGTCACCTTCAACCTGCAGGGGCTGGATGCTTACACCGACAAACAAATTGCCGGAGCTTCGGGTACGGGGCAGCCTTCATTCTCGGCCGAACTGCCTGTTTTGCTCGAAGAAGCCGTGCTGGCTCACATCGACAATTTCAACGCACAGCTGCAACGCCACTTCGACGACCTCTTTGCCAACGGACGCGAAGTAAGCCTGCGCATCATGACATTCAGTTCGTTCAACGGCGACCTCGAGAGTGAATACAACGGACAGGAACTCTCCGAAATCATTGAAACATGGGTTTCGGATAACTCTGTGAAAGGTCGTTTCAGCCTCTCCGATGCCACCGAAAACACGATGCTTTTCGAACAGGTTCGAATACCGCTCTACGATGCTTCGAACAGGGCCGTCGATACCCGTGGATGGGCAAGAGAACTTCAGAAAATGCTTGCCGACCGATACCGGATCACTTCAAAACTGATGACGCGCGGCCTCGGTCAGGCACAGCTGGTTATCGGCGAAAAATAAACATTCAATAGTTTCACATCGTTATTTATTCTTTAATCTTATAAAAAATAAACCATGAAATACTTGAAGATAATGCTTGCAGTTGTGCTGCTAAGTTACTCCACCGGCATGATGGCACAATACATGTCGGACACCGAACGGCTGCCGCTCACGGTGTGGATTCCCGACGACGTGGAAAGCATTCCACCGGCAGCAGTGAGCGTACTGCAAAACAAGCTGATACAGATTGCCACACAAAACGGCATCACCGGCTCCATGGATGTGATGCGGTTTATTTTCACCGCCAACATCGAAGTGATAACCAAAGACATCACACCCACCGCACCCGCCATGCATGCTTACACCATGAATGTAAATATGTACATCGGCGACGGCATCGACGGGAAAGCATTCTCCAGCTACTCAGCTACCGTAAAGGGTGTGGGTGAAAACGAAACAAAAGCCTACCTGGCAGGTCTGAAAAACATCAAAACCAACAATCCCGATTTCCAACGATTCATACAGGAAGGAAAATCAAAAATTATCGGCTATTACAACGCTCAGTGCGATTTTATCATCCGGAATGCACAATCGCTGGCCGGCATGAACCGCTTCGACGAAGCCATCTGGAATCTCAGCACCATACCCGATGTATGTCCCGAATGCTGGAACAAGGCTCAGGCAGCCCTCCGACCTATTTTCAGGCAGAAAATTGATTTTGATTGCAAATCGAAAATCAACCTGGCCAATAACATCTGGAATGCAGGTCAAAGCTGGAACGC
The DNA here is from genome assembly GCA_009929445.1 of Bacteroidia bacterium. Taxonomy (GTDB): domain Bacteria; phylum Bacteroidota; class Bacteroidia; order Bacteroidales; family Paludibacteraceae; genus UPXZ01. The sequence goes on along the minus strand of SAAL01000094.1, from coordinate 4,505 downwards.
GGCGAACGATGCCGGAGCGGTGCTTTCCACCATCGATCCGAATTCATCGTGTGTGGGTGAAATAAAAGTGCTGGCCAATAAAATCGAAAAGCGAATCCGCGAAGTGGACCAGCGTGAGTGGAAATTCATCTACGATTACAACATCGGACTCACACGTGACTGGATTAAAGCATACCGCGATGTAGGCGTAGCCTGGGGAAATGGCCAGCCACGAACGGTCATCTACAACAACTTCAGGAGAAGCTACTTTGTAAGAAGAAGGTAAATAAATCCCCGGAATCCCCTGCCAATGGTCGAAAAAACCGCAAGGGAAAAATCGGGGATGATACATCTTATAGGTTAAATAAAACAACCACAAACAAAAATCCCGCTCCACGAGCGGGATTTTGTTTGATAAAACAACCGGTTTTTTAATCCTGAATGTCGCGATAACTAATTGATTGATTACAACTTACACACATCGGGTTGTTTATCAGATCAAAGATACAATTTTTTGAAAGCAAATCACAACATATAATAAAGCTCAACATTTTGGTATAAGTTGTTTATCAGATCAAAGATACAATTTTTTGAAAGCAAATCACAACCAGATAAGAATTTACAAGCCATTTTATCAGTTGTTTATCAGATCAAAGATACAATTTTTTGAAAGCAAATCACAACGCAATAGTTGTTAGGAAATAATCATCCGAAGTTGTTTATCAGATCAAAGATACAATTTTTTGAAAGCAAATCACAACTATACAATTCGTTTCCGCTGACATTCTTCCGTTGTTTATCAGATCAAAGATACAATTTTTTGAAAGCAAATCACAACGCACGGGGTGGACTTCACCGAACGATGTACGTTGTTTATCAGATCAAAGATACAATTTTTTGAAAGCAAATCACAACGATGCCGCTGGAATGGAAGCGGTTAACGAGTTGTTTATCAGATCAAAGATACAATTTTTTGAAAGCAAATCACAACTTATAACCTACCATCGAAATTGCTATCTTTGTTGTTTATCAGATCAAAGATACAATTTTTTGAAAGCAAATCACAACTCCAGAATGGCATGATTTATACGCTGTCATGTTGTTTATCAGATCAAAGATACAATTTTTTGAAAGCAAATCACAACGTATTCTCGTTTCACAAAACCAGCTGTATAGTTGTTTATCAGATCAAAGATACAATTTTTTGAAAGCAAATCACAACTGGAAGCGGTACAACGGCACACGCTTGTATGTTGTTTATCAGATCAAAGATACAATTTTTTGAAAGCAAATCACAACATGAATTACGAGAACACTTTGATGTTTCCGGTTGTTTATCAGATCAAAGATACAATTTTTTGAAAGCAAATCACAACACTTTGTGTATGGTCAATATATCCATTAAGTTGTTTATCAGATCAAAGATACAATTTTTTGAAAGCAAATCACAACTATACTAATATCGTTAAATGTTAAAGTTAGTTGTTTATCAGATCAAAGATACAATTTTTTGAAAGCAAATCACAACTCGTAGTTATTTATGTATTTCATAATCGTGTTGTTTATCAGATCAAAGATACAATTTTTTGAAAGCAAATCACAACTATCCGGATGATTAGCGGCATGACTGGCAAGTTGTTTATCAGATCAAAGATACAATTTTTTGAAAGCTATTCACAATAAGTGCTATAAATCAATTAGTTATATAGCATTGAGAAACGGTTTAGAACCACTTTTTGCAAAAGAGGTTTTATTTTTGCTATTGTAGCGTGTTTCTTTGTTGTTCTTTTCCGTTGATTTCAATTTCAAGAAACAGAAAACCGTTTCTCAAACGTTTCTCATCAGAAGGTTTTCGTTTCTCAACCGTTTCTTGTAACAGCAAAAGTACAAAAAATCCCGCACTTTCGGGCGGGATTTTATAGGAGTTCAAATCGTATCGGGATTATTTCAACTTCCACACAAAATAAATGCAGGCTAACAGTAGAGCAAAAAGAGCAAAGCGACCGCACCAGATTTGGAAACTTTGCCAGCTTGTAAGTGGTGCTATTACCTGTTTGATTACTTCCACCGGATAGGGCACCCGGATTGTATCATTGATAAAAATTGAATCTTTGATAATCCTGTTTTTGTACAGATACCTGAATTTTTGCAGAATCATGGTATCGCCTTTCTCCCTGACAAAAACGGAATCGTAACGGAAAATTGAGTCTTTGACGAAATTATCCCGATACTCTATTTTTGTAGATTCTACCGGAATGTATTTGACCGATTTGCAGGAATACAACATCGTTGCTATTGCTGCGAAGAAAAGTATCTTTTTCATTGGATCTTGATTTTAGTTTGTAGTTTAAAACCTGCCTGTACTGCTGAAATATCAGCGTTCTGTCCGTTCTCAACAAAGCTCATGGCCGCGACAATTAAAATGTAATCAGAACCATCCCGGGCGGTTAGTTCCTTGTTTCGGGGAACACCCGACCATCTTTCAACATGGGCGATATAACTTTCCGTATTGTTCTCTGTCGGTGGTGCCCATTTAGTTATTATCTTTTCAATTGTGTTCCACCCTCTCGAAAGATAGGTTCCAAGTGTTACAAAGGCGGCTCTGTAACCGTAAGGCATTGACGAGAAAGTTTTAAAACTCTTGTCTCTACCTTTGATTTCTCCTTTAAAATTATCGGCATTGTGCCGGATATTCAATGGATTATTGTTCCGAAGTCCTCTCGATTTCATGTTTATTCCTCCTGCTTTTTTGAGTTTAGAAATGAAATGAGGGTTTGTATCTCCTCTTTGTTCTCAAAGAGTTTGAGTAGGACCTTTTGAATTTCGTCTATGTTTTTAGTTTCCTGCCTGAGGTTCTCAAAAACAGACTTCGCTTCGACCAGTACAATCCCGATAGCTCCTATTACGGTAAAATATGGCATATCAAAAACCACACTCGCCACAATATCGGCAATGGAAAGCATGATCATTAAACCGAAATAGCTTGTCAGTTTGGTAATGGTGCGGCGGTAGCCGAAACTGGTACGGACGATTTTCAGGCGTTTTGCACGCCTCACTCCGAAAAACAGGTCAATGAGCACGGACAGAAAAACACAGGTGTAGAGGACTGCCAGAACAGTCAGGAGCGAATTAAAGTTACCCCAATCTTTATTCATTATTAATCGTATCATATTTGTTTGAATTTTAAATTAGTAGATTCAAAAAATCCCGCTCTTTCGGGCGGGATTTGTCTGCAAGAAAACAGATAGTTGCCTACGCTTAGGCCACTACAACAGAACCCAGATAGGAGCTGTTTGCCACGTCTTTACCATCTTCGGTAATGAAGCCCAGGAACACTTCCACGCTTTCCCCAACCCAATCGGCAGGAACGGTAATGTCTTCAGTTCCGGCTACACGCTGGTTGCCGCCAGTATCGAAAACAGATTCCGCCCGGGCTGGATTCAGAACAACGATCAGAGCTTTGTCGGTTGCAGCAGCAGTACCACTGCCGGAGTTATCGTCCCAATTCAGGGTAACGACACCATTTGCAGAAGTTGCAACACCGTTCAAAGCTCCGGTGAGTGAACCACGAGAAACAAGTACCTTGGCCATGTCAACGCTGAAATCGGGGTAAGCCCCTGTGATTGCATTGCCCAAAATGTAAGACATTGCAGCGTTGAACGCAGTTTGCTTGGTGGTGTACTTCTTGTAACCAACACGGATAAATCCGGTAATCGGTTTCAGAATAGCCAACACAAGTGCAAACTTGGAACGCTGACTCATTTGTCCGTCGGTGCGGGGATTGCTTACCGAAGTAGCTTTTGCACGCATGTAGCTAATGCCTTTCCATTTGCCACCGACAACGTTTCCCACTTTACCGGAGAAACTTCCCAAAATTCCTAAATCAATCTTTCCCATACCTTAAAAATTTAAAAATGAATAATAGTTTAATTTGGACTTGGTACGAAGGAGAACCCTTTTTGACCTTGTCTTGAACAAAGGTAATGTGAGTTAATTGATAGATTATCAGATTGGAAGCTATTGCTTTTCTTTGCTTTAACCTGCCGTTTTCCTCGTAAAAAAACACTGAAAAGGAAAAGAAAATGTAAACACCCTCTTACTGCAAGAAAAAGCGAAGTGAAACGGAGCGTTGAGGCTGTCAAGGTTTTTTGTCAGAATACTACCCGACCAAAGGGAGGTGTGGAGATTGTGACAAAAACCCGAAGGGCTTGACCTTTACTGACTCATTTTATTGCTGTTATCTTTGTGAACATTTTTTTTGTCGTACTAGCGAACTCCTGTATTATTGTTTTCAATATTTCAACTGCATTTATATTAGGGGTGGGTGGTCGGGGGTTGGCGTGGGAGAAGCAGGTTTAAACCGAATAGTAAAAACAGCCTTGAGCCAGCGTGGATAGCAAGGCTGAAATGCGAGTGTAGAGAAACGGAACGAAGTATTCAGCCTGTGCGTTGTGTGCGAGCCGCTGCGAGTGGAGCGAGTGCCCCGGACACAGGAAGCGCGGAGCGCGGTGGACGGGTGCTGCCGG
>SAAL01000192.1 GCA_009929445.1 Bacteroidia bacterium | reverse complement strand
GGAACTGAATGCAACCCGGACGATATTCCCCGGCACAGACCTCCGGCTGTTCTACGAATTGGTGTCGTGACAAAATCTCAAGAGGTCAGGAGGTCTGATCTTGTAACCCCGCATTTATACAAGCACGTATTAAGGCTGTGAACACCTCAACAAAACAAAGTTCTCCACCAAGATGACGCCACCAATCAAGACCAATTCGTACTGTGACATCAACCGTAATACCATTGCTCACAAACTGGCAGGTCCACTGGTTGTCAGGCAAAACTGTCATGGAATCAAATGATTTTTCCTTTACGTTTCTAAGAATGTGCCAGTCCTTTTTATTTGATGTTTTTTGAGTTCCATAAAGGACTCCGTATGTAAAATCAATGTGATTTAAACCGGATTCCCTTACCCATTCTTGATAGTTTCCAATAATTGCATCAGCAAAATTTTCGCTCATCTCATCATTAAGACATCTTGGACCACTTTTTAATGTAACCAGTTTGAAAACATCACTTTCATGTTTTTTCCCATCCAATGCAGAATTTGCTGTATGCATTTCACTGGGAACAACGGACCATCCATATTCAGGAAGCACTACCTCTTCAACCATACGACCTGCAGATGTTTCCATCGAAGAAAATTGTTTTGCTGGTAATATATCAGATTCTATGTCGCTAATTTTTGTATATTGTTTTTGTCTTGCATGAATCAAAAGTACATAAGGGCTAGTGTTGAATTTTCGAAACATAGCATCACTTGAAGGTAATGATGTTATGTGAGAATCTATTTTGTTACGAAACGAGTTCTCTAGACGTAAAACCCGTTCTCTGCATTCTATGTTTGAATCAACGGCCTGAAGTTGGCGAAGTAAAGATGTCTTCGAAATCCCTCTTGCTTCTGGCCTTGGTAATTCAGTTCGTCTTTTTGCCATGTTCAGATCGTATTTATTTTTTTGGTGGTTTTAGGTAGCGAGTAACTCGCATGATCATTATTAGCTCCATCAGACCATACATGTACCTTCCCGTTTTTGAACCATTGTCTAGTTCTTATATGAGATTGAATATATACAATTCGTGGATCAGCGGTAGCCTTATTGTGTACTGCAGCACCACTACTAATTATGTAATCAAGCTCTTTTGCGATCACGTTTCCTAATACTTTTCCTAGCCTAGTTGGTACAGCATTTCCAACTTGTGCATATTGTTGAGAAACGGTTCCTGAAAATTCCCAATCATCTGGAAACTCTTGAATTCTAGCATACTCTTTTATTGACAATGCCCTTGTTTTGGTAGGATGGCAGAGAGAAGTGCTTGCGTGATTGGGCATTGTTACAAGAGTTGGTGAAGGCAAATCAAAAGTGAGCCTGCGCCACCAACCAGAACGACCACCTTTCGCGTGCCACGCTCTACCCATTGACTCTTTTTGGATATCTTCTGGAAGGCTTCTCCAGTTTGAACCGGGTGGAACCATAGCTAAAAAACTTTTTTTTCTTGGACTAAAATCCAAAACAGTAGGGTCATTTTCTTCCAAGTCGCCTATTGCATTTCCTAAGGTTTTCCATGGAAGAACATCATTTTCTTTTTTTCCAAATAGGGCCTGTTGCTCATGCGCACCCTTTTTGCTCGTGTGATTTCCATGTGTTGGTTTAGGAAATTCAACTTTCTTACCGTAACAATTTCCAACGAAGAGGACTCTTTCTCTTATTTGTGGCGCCCCGTAATTTACAGAATTTACTTCAAAAATATCTAAGTTGTAACCGATATCGTCAAGACTTGCTAAATCTTGTGCAAATAATTTAACTACTGATCCGGGCATTTCTTCTTCATTAAGATGTTCTCCTCCTCGTTCCGGGCGTTGTGCAATTGGTCGATGATTTAAAGCTGCTGATAGCAATCCCCTAACATTTTCCATTAAAAACATTTTTGGTTTGACATGCTGAATAAAACGAAGAAAGTCCCATAATAGCGTTCCTCTTGGATCTTGTATCGTTCCTCGACGACCAGCAGTGCTGAAGGATTGACAAGGCGGACCTCCAACAATGATGTCAATTGACTTGGGATCTACATTTAAATCAGATAAAATCTGTATTGGATTAAGTTTTGATATGTCCGCCTCCACAATTTTCAAATTTTCAGAAAGCCTTCCTTTGCTATGATTAAGTCGAATTGTCTCGCAAAATGCTTTTTCTTTTTCAATACAGATAACTGTCTCAAACCGGCCAGTTAGTTCTAGCCCTAAGTCAAGGCCCATTCTTCCTGAAAAAAGAGACAAAACTTTGTACTTATTTGTTTTTTCCATTAATCAAAATACCGTTTGTGTCAAGTGAATCCCGAATAGAATAAACAGATGTTTAGATTATATGCAATTTGATTGATGTATTTTTATGGTGGCATTTATCAATGGTGCTGAAAATTTTCCAAAAATTGAAGTTTTGTTTTTTCTAGTGTTGATTTTTTTTCAAATCATTATAATTTATTTCAAAATTAATTCTATCAAACATTGATTTTGCATCTATTAGCGGTTTAATTTCAGTGTAGGTTTTGACTCCTTCGTTTCCAGAAGGGGCATGTCCTGTGTAATATGCGTGTTCTATCTCGTTAATTCCAAGTTTTTGATTAAAATAAG
>SAAL01000009.1 GCA_009929445.1 Bacteroidia bacterium | reverse complement strand
CTATATGTTTGTGGAAAAACAAAAGTACTATATCGGAGGGAAGTTATCTGCTAGATGGCTTCCCTTTTTGATGCATTATTTCTTTGTCGGTCAGTAGTGGTTTTTTTTATGTAAAACTAATTTTTATACGGTTATTATTCGTGTTTATCTTTTTTGACACGGACTGAACCTGAAAGTATGAGTAAGTATTGATTTTTTTTTAATTTGTAGTTACTATGACTACGTTATCATTCTGAATTTGAAATCTGACCGGTGTGATTTTTTCGAGTTCCTTTATAATTTCTTTCAGGGAATTGCTTTCGGTTGTCAGGGTGTATGTGTATTTATAGGCGTTCGGGTCATTCAGCCTGAACTCAACATTAAACTTCCGGTTCAGGGCTTTAAGTACTTCGGGCAACGGTGTGTCTTTGAATTGTGTGATGTTATTTACCCAAAGTGAAGCTTCTGTTGATTTATCAAGAGAGTATATGGAGCATTGCCCGGATTCCGTATTATAAACGGCTTGCTGACCGGGGTGGAGGTTATAACTGTTTCGGGGTGTGATAAACGATATTTTGCCCTTGTCCAGTACAATATTCAGGTTTTTATCGTTTTTATAAGCCTTCACGTTGAATGAGGTTCCCAGTACTTTCACTTTTGTGTCGTTAATCTGAACGATAAAAGGGCGGTTGCTGTTAGTGGCAATTTTGAAGTAAGCTTCACCTTCGAGCTGTATTTTTCTTTCGGTCAGTCCAAATTTTTCCGGGTAGCGGATTTTGGTATCGGCATTCAGAAATGCCTGACTTCCATCCTGAAATAAAATGCGGGTTTTTTCGCCTTTCGGAATGTAAATTTCTGAATATCCGGATGTTCCGAATAAATCCAGGCGGGAATTGGTGTAGAAAGTAAGTCCTGCAATCATTACAAAGGGGATAAGTATGGCTGCTACGCGAAAAATAAGATGTCTGATTTCTTTCTGACGAATTTGCCTGTTGATTTCTGCGAGGATTTTCTGTGAAAGCATTGGTGGGAGAGAGGATTCGTCTACACCTTCCAAATCGAGCAGGTGAGCATCACTATTTATCAATTCGGATAAATATGCCTGACCTTCGGTTGTGTCAGAAAACCATTCAACTACTTCACGGGCTTCTTTTTTGGTTGCCTGACCTGCTATTACGCGGTCTATCAGTTCTTTATCAGGTGTATTCATGGTATTGTAATTTGCTTCTTACAATATATTGACACCTCAGGACAGTAAAAGTATGAGTTCGGGAATGGAAATTAGTAGAAATATTGATTCAAATTTATCAAAATAGATTCTTAGTAACCTGATTGATTCCTGATAGTGTGATTTTACGGTGTGAATGGATACTCCCATCTCTTCTGCAATTTCCTGATTGCTTTTGTTTTCGTTGATTTTCTTCCGGCAAATCTCCCGTTTTTGTGGTGGCAGGCTATCGATACCTTTGTGAAGGATTGAAATGAGCTGTGATTCTTCAATCATTTTCAGAAAATCCCCGGTTTCATCCTTAATCTCTATTTGTGATTTCTCGTAACTGAGTGATACCATTTCTTTTTTATTTCGGATTGTATTGAGGATGTAATTTTTTGTCATCGTAAAAAGGTAATTCTTCAGATTTATCTGTATATCGATGTCAGTTATCGTTTCCCAAAGTTTCACAAAAACGTACTGAACAACTTCCTCTGCCATTTCAGAGTTCTTCAGGTACCTTACAGACAGTGCATAAAGATATCTGTGGTATTTGTTGTAAATAGCAGTAAATGCCGATTTGTCTTTTTTCTTAATTAAATGAAAAAGAACTTCATCTTCGTCGTTGATATGTAACGGATTATTTTTTGACATGTTATCTGCTGAAAATCACAGAAATTTCGGATCAGGTCAACAAAGGTAATTAAAAAAATAGTTAATTTTTAAAAACTTCGTATTTGAGTAATTCACAAGATTAAATGAAACTTTTTGAGTCTTACCTGAAAAAACAGTCGTGGCATGCATAAATATTTGTAAAAAAGCACATTAACACTGTATAAAAAAAAGAACATTCAGGTTTTTGAACGTTCTTTTTTTTATCTGCTCTGAATTTTTTATGAAATTAAAAAGGGAGATCCGTGATGTTTTCGGAGTCCTCTGATATTCCGAAAGAATTATTTGAGGATGATTGAAAAGGGGTCGCCTGATTACCTTCGGGTGTAGAGCCCTCTGTATTTTTCTTCACGTTCCACGCCCTGATGGTGGTATACCATCTGCCGCTGTATTCACGGCTTTCGATATCGAAACTGACAGTGACCATTTCGTTCAATGCCATCGGAAACTTATCAATCTTATCGTTGAAAAGGTTGAAACAAACCTTTTTAGGATACTGATCTGCGGTTTCCAATACGTAATCCTGCGAACGCCAAAGGCCGTTTTTGCCCTGTCCGCTTTGCAGTGGTAGTACTGCAATAATTTTTCCGGAAATTTCCATTTTTTTGCTGACTTATATTTGTTGTAAATTTTTTTATAATCGGGATGCAAAGATAAGAAACTAAATCGTTCTCCGAAAAGAAATGACTATAAAAAATCCCCTGCATCAGATTGATACAGGGGACACTTTTTTATTCAGATTTTCGAACGTTACATGCCGAAACTGTACAACCCGATTTTATCCATAAAGAAACTAAGAATACCTACCAAAAGTATACCTGCAGTACAGATAAACAAGCTTGTCCGGTTGAAAAAGTCGGATTTCAGCGTCGGAACCGGATTCTCGCTGCTGTCGATAAACATGGCTTTTACCACCAGTAAATAGTAATAAAGTGAAATAATAGTATTCACAACAGCTACCAGCACCAGCAGGTAGAATCCTTGCTCCAAAGCCGCTGCAAATACGAAAAACTTACTGAAGAAACCGGCAAACGGAGGAATACCACCGAGCGAAAACATGGCAAGCATCATCACAAAACTTAATTGCGGATTAGTACTGTAGAGTCCCTTGTAATCGCTTATATTCAGTTTACCCGAACGGTTTTCGATGGTTGTAACCACCCCGAAGGCAGCCAGATTGGAGAATACATACACGAAAATATAGTAAACCAGCGTGGTCATACCGAATGCGGTTCCACTGATTATGGCCAGCGCAATGTATCCTGCCTGAGAAATGGAAGAGAATGCCAGGAAACGTTTGATGTTCTGCTGACGAATGGCAAACAAGTTGGCCAGCGTGATACTCACAATGATAATTCCATAAAGAATGCCCTGCCACTGAACCATCAGATTGCCGAAAACCTTGTAAAGCAGTATCATCAGCACGAATACGGCTGAACCTTTGGATACCACTGACAGATACGATGTAACACTGGTAGGTGCGCCTTCATATACATCGGCAGTCCAGAGGTGGAAAGGCACCAGTGAAATCTTGAAAAACAAACCTACCATAAAAAAAACGAACGCCATGATTTGAAGCACGTTGGCGGTGATGTGAACTGGCATATCAGCGAAATACAGCGTACCTACCGAACCATATAGATACGAAATCCCGAAGAGCATGATTCCGGATGAGAAGGCAGCAATGAGGATGTATTTTGCACCTGCTTCGGCTGATTTCTTGCTGTATTTTTCAAGGGCTGCAAGTGTGGCAAGCGGAATCGAGGCCATTTCCAGACCGATGTAAAACATCAGGAAGTGTCCGCTCGAAATCATAAAATACATTCCAAGCAGCGTTATCAGCGTAAGGAAATAGTATTCGCCACGTTTGTTGCTTTGCTTGTCACCGTCGAATACTTCTTTTGCCTGCAGAAATACAATCAGCGTACCCAGGTTCAGTATGCCTTTTACGATTGTCATCATCGGTGAATACTGATACATTCCGCCGAAAGCAATTCCTGCCTCGTAAGGAAATATCGTTGCAAGGGTATGCACTGCAAAAACGATGATAGCAACCGGCTGGAAATACTTCATTCCCTTTTCGCCGGCAATTAAATCATAAAGCAGCAGAAAAATAATTACAGCCAAAAGCGAGACTTCGCTGCGCATGTATAAAAAATTACTAATATAGTCCATAACTTTATGCCCATAACCTCCTGAAGCGGGATTATTTTGGGGTTATTTAATGTTTGTTTTATTAAAAGAATCTATCTGATAGAAAAAATCATTTTTAATTATTCAGCAAAGGGCTGAAATTCAGTGCTAATTCCCCTTTAGGGGGCTACGGGGCCGTTTATCTGAGCCATCACATTCCCCAAACTATCGTGAAGCATATCCGACAATCCCAACGGGAATGAGCCGATATATACGATACCTGCAATCAGCGTAATTACTGCCAGTTTCTCAAACCATTTCGCATCGGTTATCTCAGCATGGTGCTCATCCTGCATGGGTCCATACAGGAATTTTCCCACCATCCGAAGAATGTAAACTGCTGTAGTAACAATAGATGAAATGGCAATGATAGTAAGAATACGGCGGAAAAGATCGGCATTTTCAAATGAACCGATAAAAATAGTCATCTCTGCCGCAAAACCGCTTAAACCCGGAAGTCCCAGTGATGCCAACCCGCCAATTACAAATGAAGCACCGAGGAAAGGAATAACTTTCATCAGACCACCCATTTCGGTTATCATACGTGTATGTGTGCGACCGTAAATCATACCAATCAGTGCAAAGAACAAGGCTGTCATCAGACCGTGTGACAGCATCTGAAGTACCGCACCCGTCATGGCTGTCTGAGTCATCATCAGGATGGCAAACAGCACCAGGTTACAGTGGCTTACCGATGAATATGCATTGATGTATTTCAAATCGCGCTGATGAATGGCTGCCAACGCTCCGTAAAATACTCCGGTACCGGTTAGGATGAGGAATATAGGCGAAAGAACTTCTGCTGCTTCGGGCATCAGGTAGATGGATACACGGAAACAGCCATAACCACCTAATTTCATCAAAACTCCAGCATGGAGCATGGATACTGCTGTTGGTGCAGATGCGTGACCGTCGGGAGACCAGGTGTGGAATGGGAAAAGGGCTCCAAGCACCCCAAAACCAAAGAAAGTGAGTGTGAATAACAAATATTGCTGTTCAACCGGAATGTGAACTTTCACGATATCTAAAATATTCATGCTGGTAGCACCTGCGCTGAAATAAATACCCAGAATGCCAACGAGCAGAAATGCAGATGCACCCATCAGCATCAACGTAAGTTTCATGGCAGAATATTCTTTCTTACCACTACCCCAGATACCTATCAGCAGGTACATCGGAATGAGAGCCACTTCATAAAACATGAACATGGTAAACAAATCGGTGGTGATGAAAAATCCGAATACGCCCGTAGAAAGCAGGCAGAACCACAGAAAGAATTCTTTCGTCAGCGGGGCTATTTGCCAGGAAGTAAATGTACCGGTCAGCACAATAATAGAAGAAAGACACAGCATAGCCACCGATACACCGTCAACACCCAGCGAAAAGCCGATGTTCAGCGGTTTATACCACATCAGATGAGAAGTGAAAAGCATCGGATCGGATGCACCGGCATTACGGGCAGAAACATAAACTACCACAAGATATGCCGAAGCAACCACCAGTGCAATACTGCCGGTCACCATTATACCCAGTACCTGTTTTCGGTTTCGTGCCAGAAACAGCGTAAGTGTCATCAGCACCGGTATAAGTACGAAAATAAGAAGAAAGTTCATATCTTAACGTTATAAATTTCAAATTTTAAAAAATCAGTTACCTATAAAAAAGCTGCCAGTGCAGTAATCAATAATGTTCCAAAAAGGAAAACCCACGCATACCACTGAATACTTCCTGACTGGAATCCTTTGGTTTTCACCGATGTCCATCCGGTAAGCCAGGCCATTCCGTTCATGGCTCCGTCCACCACATGGCGGTCGAACCAGGCAAACGGACGTGATATGCTGTTGAAAATTATTTTCTTGGTAACAAACTGATACACCTCGTCGATATAAAACTTATTGTAAGCAATTGTGTACACACCACGCATTTTTCCTGCCAGTTCTGCCGGACGTTTGCTGTCTCTGCGATATAGTACGGTTGCCAGCGCAATAGCTGCCAGCGCAACAGCCACACTGATGGCTGCGATTTTTATATCCAAATGTATCAGGTATTCGCTGCGGTCGGGAGTGACGAATTTTCCGAACGGAATAAATCCGCCCACAATGGTCAACAGCGCCAGAAACATCAGCGGATAAGTCATTGAGCGGGGACTTTCGTGAGGTTTATGATTCCCGTGAATTTTATATTCCTTGCCCCAGAAAATATTATAATAAAGCCGGAACATATAAAATGCTGTAATACCGGCCGTAATAGTCATCCATACGCCCATTCCGGTGTTGAAGTGATAGGCAGCCGTCATTATCTCGTCTTTACTTACAAAACCGGAGAATGGCGGAATGCCTGCTATTGCCAGACAGGCTATAAGGAATGTGGCGTGTGTAATCGGCATATACTTGCGGAGTCCGCCCATGTCTTTCATATCGTTGCTGTGTACGGCATGAATGATAGAACCCGCTCCGAGGAATAGCAGAGCCTTGAACATGGCATGGGTAAACAAATGAAACATGGATGCCATATAACCCAGTCCGCCGTGTTCGTGGTGATTCAGTTCCATGCTCGTGCTTACTCCGAGTGCCACCATCATAAATCCGATTTGAGAAATGGTGGAAAATGCCAGTACGCGTTTGATATCTGTTTGTACGATAGCAATCACAGCCGAGAACATAGCTGTAAAGGCCCCGATATAGGCAATTCCATGAAGTATTTCGGGGGTAAAACCAATATAAATGGGGAAAAGACGGGCTACCAGATATACACCGGCTACCACCATCGTGGCTGCATGTATAAGCGCAGAAACTGGCGTAGGACCTTCCATGGCATCCGGAAGCCAGATGTGCAGCGGGAACATGGCCGATTTACCGGCACCTCCGATGAATATGAGTGCCATGGCCCATGTCAGAGCCGATGCACCCATGAAAGTTGAGCCAAGTGCATTGTTGAATATACTGCCGTCGCCAGACATCAGTTTGCCAAATTCAAAAGTCTGGGTGAGGTAGGAGAGTACCAAAATACCGATAAGGAAGAAAAAATCGGCAAAGCGGGTAACGATAAATGCCTTTTTGCTGGCAGCGACAGCCGATGGTTTCGTATAGTAGAAACCAATTAACAAATAAGATGAAACACCCACCAGCTCCCAGAAAATATACATCTGGAAAATGTTAGTAGCCAGTACCAGTCCGAGCATGGAGAATGAAAACAGCGACAGAAATGCATAGTAACGCTGAAAACCTTTTTCGCCTTTCATATAGCCCATACTGTAAATATGCACCATCAGCGAAACGGTAGAGACTACTATCATCATCATCACGGAAATCGGATCAATCAAAATGCCCAAATCGATATGCAGATTGACCCCGACATTCATCCACGTGAAGTTATAAGGCATCAGAGTCTGCCATACGCCTTCCACTCTGGGAGATGTAAAGTACTGAAAAGCCGTGTAATAGGACAGAAAAGCAACAAGTGTCAATGTTACCGTCCCGATAAGTCCGGCTGTTTTTGGTTTTAATGCTGCTCCAAGCAATCCGGTAAGCAGAAAACTTACCAGCGGAAGCAAAAGAATTAAAATGGTATATTCCATAAAGTGATATAAAAAGCCCCCTCCAACTCCCCCGAAGGGGAAGAGAAAGAGCGAGGTTAGCGTTATTTATTATATAGATTGATCATTTGTATTGTATTAAGTCCACCTTGTGGGGGATTTAGGGGGCTTTTACTCTTTCATCTCCTGAATGTTGTCCACTTCGGCGTTTCCAAACTTGCGGTACACGTTGATGATAATGGCAATGGCTACAGCGGTTTCACAGGCAGCAATGGCTATTACAAACAGGGCAAAAAACAATCCCTCGGACTGTCCGGGAAAAAGATATCGATTGAAAACGGCAAAGTTGATGTCAACTGCATTCAATATCAACTCAATAGATACAAGTATCAAAATTAGATTCTTGCGGGTAAAAAAACCATATATGCCTGCAAAAAACATTATCAGACTTACAAGCAGGTAAGGTAACATTGGAACCGGTGCTCCGGATGTATTTATTAACAGTTCTCCCATAGGATACAAATTTTACGAATTATAAACGAATTACGCGAATAGTGCATGTTTGAAAATTAGGAAAATACAGATTCTGCATTTAATCCATATCCCCCTGCGGGGGATTCATGGGGCTTTTTTCTTTTCTGGCAATCAGAATAGCTCCAATAATACAGGCAAGCAGCAGCACACTGATTACTTCGAACGGAAGCAGGTACTGATATTTTTCGGTACCCATCATGGTAGTACCTAAATCCTGCATCTGCAGTTCATTCCCGTTGATATAGCTGTAAACGCGGGTCACATTCTTTACGATGATGTATCCGCACAGGACAAGTCCTGCTACTGCCAGGAATGCCGACGATCTGACCTTCCAACTCATTCGGGTTATAAACTGATCGCCCGGTTTATGAGTAAGAAATATCGACATGATGAACAGAACCATGATGCCGCCTGCATAAACAGTGACCTGAACAGCAAAAAGATAATGATAATTGAGTAAAAGAAACAATCCTGCGGTAGCCAGCAAAACAAACAACAGATAGGTTGCCGAGCGGATTACCCGTTTGCTCGTAACTGCCAGTATGGAAAATACGGCGATTGCCAGCGCTAAAATATAAAATATAATTTGTTGTGCCATATATGTTTTAAAGTTTCGAGTTTCAAGTACCGGGTTTTGAGTTTTGAAAAATTTGAAATTACCAAGTTTGATTGATTTATTTGTTTTTTGTGAACCTTTGGGGATTTAGGGGGCCTTTTGTTCCCCTTTAGGGGTTAGGGGTTTCTTCTCTCTCAACTTTGAGCCCGGTTTATTCAGCTGATGAACCAGTTTACTCCTGTCGAACATGGCTCCTTCGAAATCATTGTTGAAGATAATGGCATCTGAAGGGCAGGTTATCACACATAGATTGCAGAAAGTACACATCCCGTAATCCCAGATGTGCTTATCCAGTATTTTCTTTTTCTTTCCATCTTCCGTTTCGATGGTTTTTGAAATCACGTTGATGGTGCCGTTCGGACAGTTAATCATACAGATACCGCAGGCCGTACAGGCGTGTTCGTTGTTCTCGTCGTGCGGCATAGTGAGTTCCGAGCGCCAACGGTCGGATATTACCAGTGTATCCCTGTTTTCGGGATACTGCATGGTTACCTTTTTACGCCAGAGTTCTCTCCAGGTTACCAGCATACCGCCAAGAAGCGATTTCACGGCAGTAAAAATTCCAGAAATGTATTTTATAAAAGGATTCATATTATTAATGTCAGCCCCCCTAAACCCCGAAGGGGGAATATTTTGGGTTATTTTGAAGTTGTTTGTATCTAATAAAATAAAAAAAATCTTTCTGATAAAGTGGAATTTGAGCAATGCGCTCTTAAAGACCTCCTTCGGGGAATTTAAGGGGCTATAGCAAACAGCCCCGGGAACCAGTCAGACAATGTCCAACCGGCAAGCACCATCAGCACCATGAGTAAGATATTCACCAGATTGATAGGCAGCAGGTATTTCCACTCCAGGTTGAGGAGCAGGTCGATACGCATACGCGGGAATGACCACCGAACCCAGAGACTCAGGAATATGAGTACACCCGTTTTGGCAAAGAACCAAACGTAAGAAGGAATATACCACATTACCTGGTTGAATGCGTCAAGCCCTTTTATCTGAATGGGCATCCAGCCGCCTAAGAATACGGTGGTGGCTACTGCTGCTATAATGAACATGTTCAGGTATTCGGCCAGGTAGAAAAAACCAAACTGGAGACCGGAATATTCCGTGTGGTATCCGGCAGTCAGCTCGCCTTCAGCCTCCGGAAGGTCAAACGGACCGCGGTTGGTCTCGGCATGTCCGGAGATCAGGTAAATCACAAAAGCTATCATTGCCGGGATGTGTCCGTTGAACAGGTTCCAGGCATAACGCTGATTTTCAACTATTTCTGAAAGCTGCATGGTGCCTGACAGCACTACGATTGTCATCAGTGAAAATGCAGCCGAAAGCTCATAGCTTACAAACTGCGCACCGCTTCGCATAGCTCCGATCATGGAGTATTTATTGTTGCTCGACCATCCTGCCAGCAACACACCAATCACGCCCAGCGACGAGGCAGCAATGACATATATTATACCGATTTTGAAATCCACTGCCTGTAATCCCATACCGAAAGGAATAGCACCGAATGTAAGCACCGATGAAATGATTACAAAAAACGGAGCTGCATAAAACAGAAATTTATCTACATCATTGATCTGGATAATCTCTTTAATCAGAATTTTTACCATGTCGGCAATACTCTGGATTACGCCGTATTTGCCAAGCCGGTTCGGACCGAGCCGCGACTGAAAGAATGCGGTGATTTTGCGCTCGATATAGATCAGAGCCAGCGCTATAATGGCATAGGCGGCCAGTATGGCAATAAGTATGAGCGCTCCTTCGATAAAAGTAGCCCAGAATGGTGTCAGATTATTTCTGAAAAAGGTATCGAGAGTAGAAATAATCCCTGTCAGTTCTAATGGTTGCGAGTA
This sequence comes from Bacteroidia bacterium, assembly GCA_009929445.1. GTDB lineage: Bacteria > Bacteroidota > Bacteroidia > Bacteroidales > Paludibacteraceae > UPXZ01. Next base: position 43,858 of record SAAL01000009.1, on the reverse strand, counting down.
ATTCATAAGCCCCCTTAATCCCCCCGAAGGGAGAATTTATTGTGAGTTAAAAATTTAATTAATAGTGAAATCTCTCTTTATTCTGAAATTTTTTGAAAAAAGTAAATAATTGAAATCTGAACAATTGAACTAATTCCGGAAAATGGAATTATGGTTCATACAATGTTAGTTTTTTATTATCTAAAATCTATTTGCAGTACACCGTAAAGTCCCCTTTCGGGTGATTTAAGGGCCTATCTGTCAATATCCGGAATCACGTAGTCCATCGAACCGCCTATACCGATAAAGTCGGTCAGTTTTTCATCCCTGCAAATCAACGGCATGGCCGATACGGCTGCCAGTGATGGAGAGCGGAATTTCACACGATACGGATTCTTGTCGCCCCGGCTCTCTATAAATACGCCAAACTCACCTTTACCGGCTTCGACACTCTGAAAATACTGACCTTCGGGCAGCCGGATGATTGGTTTTACTTTTGCCAGAATTTCGCCTTCGGGAATGTTGTCCACAAGCTGTTCGATAATATGCAGCGATTCTTCAATTTCATCCAGCCTGTTCATGTAGCGGGCATACGAGTCGCCTTCGTTTCGAATGATTTCCCTGAAATCTACTTTATCATAAAGTGAATATGGTTTGTGCTTGCGCACGTCGCACGACCAGCCCGAACCTCTGCCGGCAGGACCTGTAACTGCGTAACTGATAGCATCTTCGCGGGTAAGATTTCCAATTTTAACCATACGTCCCAGTGCAATGGCATTGTGCGAAAAGAAGTCATCGTATTCCACAAGTTTTTCGCGCATATAGGGGATGAAAGCCTTCACATCTTTCTGGAAGTCGGGATAAATATCAAACATCACGCCACCCACCACATTCTGATTGACAATAAGACGTCCACCGCATGTTTTGTCGAAAATATCAAGTACATGTTCCCGTTCGCGTACACCGTAAATGAATGCGGTAGTTGCTCCCAGGTCGTTGCAGTGAGCCGACCAGGCAATGAGGTGCGAACTGATTCGGTTCAGCTCGTCCATGATGACCCGAATGTATTCGGCGCGGGCAGGTACTTCTATTTCGGCAGCCTTTTCGATACACATGCAAAGTGCATGGCGGTTGATGCTTGCCGAGAGGTAATCCAGCCGGTCGGTAAAGTGCAGAATCTGCGGGTATGTCATGTTTTCGCAAAGTTTTTCGATGCCACGGTGAATGTAACCGCTGTTGACATCAATTTTCTTTACAATTTCACCGTCGAGCGAGGTGCGGAAGTGCATTACGCCGTGCGTGGAAGGGTGTTGCGGGCCTATGTTGATGATGTAATCGTTTTCATCAAAAATACGGGTTGTGCCTTCGGTCAGTTTGCCGTCGGCATCTTCCATGATAAAAGGTGCAATATCCTTGATTTCTTTATTGACAATGGTGATTGGATTGAGTCTGGAGTCTGCATCGTAATCTTTGCGGAGCGGAAACCCATTCCAGTCGTCGTCCAGCAGAAAGCGCCGCATATCCGGATTGTTGATAAAACGGATTCCGAACATGGCATATACTTCGCGCTCGTTGAGATGAGCGGCTTCGTACATATCGGTAATGGAATACAGCAGTGGATTTTGGCGGTCGTCGGTCGAGGTGATTATGACCACTTCGCGGCTCATATCTGCAGAGGATGAAAGCAGGTACATCACACCCAGTTTTTCGCCCCAATCCATTCCGATAAGGTTAATCAGGTAATCAAATGGCAATTCTTTGTTGGAATAAAGCGCTTTGATTAAAGGGTGAAGTTGTTTGGGTTCAACGGTTACAGTGAGCTTTTGTTTTTCCTCAATCACCGCATCGGGAACAGCTTTTAGTATTATGTCTTTCATAAATTATCTGCCCCCTAACCCCCTGAAGGGGTAATTTTGAGAGCGTATGTCAACTTTAGTGAATAATAATAATTATAAAAATACAAAAATGTGATAATGCTGAGTTGTGGCATTATCATTTCCCCTTCAGGGGGTTAGGGGCTTTGAATTCGTTTTTCACATCCAAAGCTTCTCCTGTTTTCGGATCGATAAGCGTAGCCGGATTGTAAGGTCTTACAATGCGCTTGTTGTCAAAGAATTTTTCAGCTTTCACCTTGCGCTGCAGCTGAAGCAGGCCGTAGAAAAGCGATTCGGGACGAGGCGGACATCCGGGAATGTACACATCTACCGGAATGATCTTTTCGGCACCGTTGATGACGTGGTACGAATTGACAAACGGACCACCCGAAATGGCACAGGCTCCCATCGCAACCACATATTTTGGTTCGGCCATCTGGTCGTACACACGGCGGAGCAGCGGTCCCATTTTGTGAACAATGGTTCCGGCCACCACCATCAGGTCGGCCTGGCGCGGGCTGTTGCGGGTAACTTCCATACCAAAACGTGCTAAGTCATAATGAGCGGCTGCAGCGGCCATAAATTCAATTCCGCAGCAGCTGGTGGCAAATGCCAGCGGCCAAAGCGAGTTGGCGCGTCCCCAATTGATCATCTGGTCGAGCTTTCCTACCATTACGTTGGTGCCGTTGGCGTTCAGCTCGTCGATATATGCCTGCAGCGTATCCGTGTCTTTGAAATCTTCTGCAGGAAATGCTTTTATCTTTACTTTTTTTAAGTCCATTTTAAAATTCCTTTCCTCCAGGCGTAGGCAAGTCCCAGGCCGAGAATAATGATAAAAATAAGAATACTAATCAATCCCGACATTCCCAGCTGACGAACCACCGTTGACCAGGGTAACAGGAAGATGGTTTCGACGTCGAACATCAGAAACAGAATGGCATACAGGTAATAACCCACCCTGAACTGCATCCAGGATGTGCCGTGAGTGGGAAGTCCGCATTCATACGGATCGCCTTTTTGAAAATTGAGGGATTTGGGTGAGAGTAACAGTGCGGCGCCTAATCCGACGACAACCAATGTTAAACCAGCCAGAAGGACTACCACGAAGAGTGATACATTATCCATAGAAATATAGTTAAATGTTTAAAATGAATAAAATGTCTGTAAAAAAAGAACTCTTAAATGGCTGTTTTTGAATGCCATTTGAACGAGTGAGTCTGACTGAACGAACGAATGTCTTATTAAAAACTGTGCAAAGGTACACAATAGTTTTGTAATATTTTCATTAATGCGATTAATTTTTGTTTATTTTGCAATGTCGAGATTACAAAATTGATATTTCTACAAGAAAGTTTCTGACATTATTTTGTCAATTTACAGAATATACGATTTTTTGACGAAGTTTTGGTTTCCTTGAATAGCTAAAAGTTACTGTTTTACTATCCGTTTTATTTTTTTGTCAGACATTATAATTTCATCTCTGATTTCTCCTACGTAATTTGGTTTTGTGCCGTTTGCATTTTTATAGGTTTTCAGTTTACCGTGCACGCGTACCAAAGCCGGGTTTCCTGCTTTTACCACAGTAATGTCCGTCAATGTGATTTCTTTCTTTTCCGCGTTCAGTTTGCTGATATAGAAATTCCTGAATTCCTGGCGGGTGTACATACCGTTGTAATAATATACCGGAAATTCAAACTCGTTCAGCAGCATTTCCACGCTTTCGGCATTGATAGCGGCTTCGTCGGCTTTGTAGTATGCACGGATTTGCTCTTCGATGTTGGCTTTGACCAATTTTCCGTCGTTTTTGGTCAAAAATACACCAACTGTTACTAAAGCTAATGCAAGCAATATCACCACCCACATCCGGGTTCTTTTTTTTGTTTTTTTTCGCTCATTTTCTTTCTCTTTTCTGGCCATAAATGCCTGATAAAATTCGGATGTTTCAGTAGTTTGCCTCGATTGATTTGGCGTTGAAATGTCAATGGTTGATTCTTCGTCGGTTTTAATTTCAGAATTTTTTAAATCTTCAAATTCCGGATTATCAGGCCATTCATCTGCAAGTTGCCTTGTTATTCCCTTGTGAATTTCATCGTTCAGATCCTTTCCTGAACGATACCGTTTGGAAGGTTCTTTTTCCAGACATTTCATTATCAAATTGTTAAGCCAGTAAGGAAAATCAGGTTCCTCGGGAGTTACGAAATCGGTTCTTTCGATGGTGTTTTTCCGGATGCTCCAGACAGGTGGAATTTTTCCGAACAAAACCTGATTTTTCAACCGCAGTTCCTGTGTCAGATCATCGTAGTCACTAATGGGGAAGGGTACCTGGCCTGCCAGCATTTCGTAAAGCACCACTCCGAAACTGTAAATATCCGATTGGGTACTCACTTTTTCCTCTTTCCACTTTTCGGGCGCTTTGAATTCTTTCATTCCGTGAATTTTCAACTCTTTCGACGCTTTTTCCGGATCGGCAAACGAAAGTCCGAAATCAATGAGTTTATATTGAATGGTGCCGTCAGCACGCGAAGTTTTGATGATATTTTTTGAATGAATATCGTTGTGAATAATAGCCTGGCTGGGCATTTTTGTATCGGAAATCAAACCTGACAGATTCGGATCTGCGTTGTTGTGGCATGTCATGAGTCCGGCCGAAACCTGCAGTGCAATTTCGATGACTTCTTCTGCCGGGAGGTACCTGTTGTGTCTGATAATCTGTGCCAATGATTCACCTTCCACATATTCCATCAGGATGGCCGGTTTTTGATCTATCACAAAATCGTCGATGATACGAACAATGCTTTCATGGTTTAGTTTTTTCAGAAATTCCACTTCGCGGTAGAAATCGTTCAATTCGGCTTCCCTGGATTTATCGGTGACATCAAAATTCATGATTTTCAGTGCATAGATTTTCCCGTCGGGCTTATACCTGATTTTCAAAACACGCGAAAAACCGCCCGATCCAATTTCATCGAGCGGTTCAAACATTTCATCCCAAACGATATTTTCTTTCATTGATATACGAATTGCAAGAATTAGAGCGAATTAAACGAATTAATACGAATTAGAGCGACCCTGCCTGCCGCAGGCAGGTTATACGAATTGATTTTTCTGTTAAGTAGTCATTTCTATATTAAGAACTCTATTAAAGGTTAACAGAATAAGCCTGTTTTTTTTGTATAAAGAATTCTCTTTTAAGTAAAAAAATAAATGCAGAAAACTTGTTCTGAAAGTCACCTATGCGGTATTCAGGGGGGCTGAGTTGTTATTTCGCATCTATTTCTGCTGTATTGACCAGCAGCGCCACCCGGTCGTTGAATACTATCTGGTCGTCGTCCTGAAGCGGATAGCCCACTTCGGTGTTATTGATTGAAATTTGCTGAACTCCGTCGGCGATACGTACAATTTTGATGACATGCTGTTTGTTGTTTATCAGATTGGATCGCATCAACTCAAAGCAGCCCGTTTTTTCGTTGTATAAAATCTTGGCAATGGAGCGGCTCACAAACCGGTTTACTTCGTATTGCGGGTCGTCATTCTCTTCCGGACCCACAAACGCGATGTCGTTGATGATCCGGCCGGTTTTATCCAGTTCGGGCATTTTGCATCTGCCGATGAAGTAGGGCTTCTTGCGTGGCACCAACTCAATTTCTTTTTCCCACAAAATACCCGTCAGGGCAGTGATAATCAGTTTCTGAAGTTTTTTGGCTTCTTCAAAAGTGAGCGTCCGGATACTCAGATCAGGTACAAGTATGGTGTAGCGGTCCACATCGGGTGAGGAATAATTTATTTTCACCTTCAGGTCGTCCATGTAGTGAATTCCGGCATCGGTTAGTTTGTACTTCAGGTTTTCCATAAACTTTTCACTGTTGAACAAACTTTCAACTGCCAGTGAAGTGGGATCCTGCTTGTCCTTGCGGACGTGGAGATGTATTTCCGACAGCCTTACGTCGCTGTACCTGATAGCCGACATGGCATTGATAATGGCCTGAATACTCAGTTCGTTCAGTTCCACGATGTTGGAAACTGGGGTTTGAACGGAATGTTTTTTTGCATTTTTATACGCAGATAATTCGCTGTGATTATCAACTTTCTCTTCAAAAACAGCCTCATCATTATCTTTTGTTTGTTCAGCAGCCGGTTTTTCGGTAGTAAGGATTTGTTCAGGGTCGTCATCGAATTCTTTTTCAGATCCGTAGCGAAGTTTGTCCATCAGTTTATTTAAGAATGATTTGCTCATTTTATTTTGATTTAAATTGTATTTTACACTTTTTATGTCCCGATATTTTATGGATGAATTTGCTTATATGGCATAAATTCAGATAATTAAAAGTCTGTTCCGGGAGTTCAAGGAGCTTTTTCTCCATTAAAATACCCTTGTTTAATTCTTTCCAGTATTTTTCCGGCAATTTCCTTCGCGTTTGACGAGCCTCCTTTGCCCTGAATACGCACTGCAAAAGCCACAGGTGATCCTTCAAATTTTGAATTTTTCACATAGAATACATACCATCCGTCGGTCACTTTCCTTATGCGGGTTTTGCCCCTTTTTTTATCAAAATAACGTTCCATCCGTTCGGGAGAACCTGTTTTTCCGTAAATTGTGAGCCCTGTTTGAGCCGATAAGTTTGCCGATTGTTCTTTGAGGAACGAGGCAAGTAAGGAGGTAATTCCTTCCTTGTTTTCCAGATCTTCTACCAGCTCGTAGGGTGTGGTGTCGTTTGGTGCTTTCAGTACGAAGTTATTTTCATAAAGTTTTCCACCGTTGGCTACCGAACCCATCAAGCGCGCCATCTGAAGCGGTGTAGCTTCCACAGGTCCCTGCCCCCAGGCTATCCAGGAGTAATCCGACTTCATAAACCGGTCGCGTGTGCCTTTCAGTTTAGGGCTGTTGAATAATTCTTTTCCGGGAGCAATGCGCTTGTACCAAAGTTCTTCGAAATAGATGTTATTGTAATTTTCAGGTTTTCGGGTATAAAATCCGCCGATATTAGCAATGTTGATTCCTACTGTATTATAAAGATGAAAAAGTTCGGGATGAAGCGTCTGGTCGTTCATCAGGGTGATGAAATAGTTGTTGCTGGAGCGAACTATGGCGGTGTGCATATCCACATTGCCGCTTGGATCGCTTTCGTAACCGGTCTGCCTGATGCGTTCCGCCTCGCTGATGAAATAGGTTTTGCGGGCGCCTTCGGTTCCCTTGCGGCGTAGGTATGCCAGTGCATCGATAAATTTGACCGAAGAGCCCGGAACCGATCTGAAATACATACCAAAATCCCTGTCGGTGACAAAAGCATTGTATCCGAAACTTGCACTGAAAAGTTTGTGGTAGTACTTTGGATTGATGCGCGAAATTTTCCGGATATCGCTCAGTTTGGGAGCCGGATTCTGAGCCGAAGCCAGCACATCGCCCGTAGCTGTTTTGACAGCCACTACCGAAACTTTGTATTTGCTGTATTCTTCGGCCCTGATCACACTGTTGATAGTTTGATTCAATTTGGCATCCAGTGTCAGTTTCACATCCAGGTCGGTGCGTTCGTTGTGTTTGCTTATCAGTTTGCTGTTTTTTCCTGCTTTAATAAATGGTATGAAATAGCTGTAATCATATTTAATCAGATTTGTTTCCTTTGTTTCTTCGGGAAGATAAGGAAACTCCCGATAAACGTGCGATGTGGCTTTGATTACATTGGATGGTCTGGTTTCAAAACCACGCAACCTGGATAGCAACCTGAATTCTGCCACATAGCCTGTGTTTTCGTTCGCCACACTGTTGTTGTTGCGGTTGCCAAGCCAGTATATCAGGTCATCGCTGAAGGGATAAAATCGTTTGTAATTTTTATTTCGCTGATTGTTGAATAAATTCATGCCGGCAAAAGCCTGTTCGGAAGCCGCTGCTGACCGGATAAATTCATCGCGGCTGTCGGTAGCAAGCAGCAGCCCGTTGCGGTCGTAGATATTTCCCGATTTGAGCTGGTCGGCAAAAATGCCGATACGCGGGTTGTAGCTGTAGATCCATTCACTTTGCTTCGAAAGTGTTTTTACGGGTTTCACCATGTTCTTATCGGACTGAAGAGTGTAATATACGAGCGTTCCGGCAAATATCAGGATTATGCCGATAAAAGAAAGTAATGTATAGGCATTTACATTATCAAAATTCTCCCGGATAAATTTGGTTTCGTGCTTTTCTCCCTTGATTTGCGATAGCATGATTACCGTCAGAAATGCTCCCAGATTGATGGCCAAACCTACATTACCTTTACTCAAAAATGGTACTGAAATGCCTGTAAGCGGCATCAGACCCAGTGATCCTCCCACAATGACGGCAAGCTGTACAAGTGTAACGAGAGCAATCCCGTTAATCAGGTAGAAAAAGAAGAGCTTTCCGGTGCGGCGTGCTGCGAGCATGGAGCGGTAGAACAAAATTCCGTAAAGCACCAGAATAGCTGCCAGAGCCAGTATTCCAAGTTCTTCACCGATGCTTTCGAAAATCATGTCGGTGTGGTAGGCGGGCATTACGTTGGAGTAACCATTACCCAGACCCTGCCCGAAATACCCTCCGGAACTGATTGCCCAGACTCCCTGAGCCACCTGGTCGCCGCCATGCAGGTGATTGTCCCAAATGTTGGCGAACATACTGTTGCGGTCGGCAAGCCGCTCAGAGAAATCAAACGGGAAAAGCGACAGAATGATAAACGACGAAATAAGCAAAACGGCGAAAGCCATACTCTCGTTTTTCCTGACCCGATAGACATATACGCTGATACCGACGAGTATCGTAAAAGCAAAAATGCTGATAATGAGCGTATTGTTATCAGTCAGTTTGGCCAGGGCAAACAACGTGAGTGCATAGATGAGCGCTGCAATTACCATTTTGAAAAATTCGTTTTTGGAAAACGAATAGAAAATCAGAAAGGTAACGCAAAGCACCACAGCCGGTCCCTGATCGCCTATTCCGACGAGATAAAATGCGATAAGTACCAGGAACATGACCAGCATCTTGCTGAAATAATTGCGGAAAAGATACGTGTTGTTCGGTATTTCGCGGAAGTAATCGTGATTGGCAGCGAAATATTTGGCAAAGAAAATTATCATCAGAAATTTAGCCAGTTCGCTGATCTGAAAGCCGAATAAATTCACCTTCACACCGCTTCCTTCGGGTCCTGTGCCGAAAATCCACAGCAGTAAAATGAGTCCGATGGATAATATGAGCCACATATAGCCGCGCGATTGTTTGTTCGGATTGATTTTTCCGGCAATAATTTCGGGGAGTAAATTTCTGGATTTCAGCTCTTTGCTCAGGCTGAACCTCGAAGCCTGAAGGATCCATTTTTCCTTTACAACCAGATTGATAACACTGAAAACAGCCATCGTGACGAAAACCACCATCCCAATGGACGAACCGTAATCCAGATCGCGCAGCGGATCCTGAATGGAATAAAGTACAATCATTCCCACACCGCTCAGCAGCATCAGCACAGGCAGAATATACGGATCAGTACGATTTCCTCTGAAAATAAGCGATAAAAAGAACAACCAGAAACCCAGCAGAAAGAAAATGATTGATTTCAGGTAGGTACTTTTGAATATTTCGGGTGTGCGAACAGTCAGGATTTTGTCTTTTTTAATTCGTGAATAACTGTTTTGGTCAAAAAGTGTGAGCCGGTGTTCTTTTTCGGTAAAATTAAATCTGCCGGAATGACTTATTTGGGCTATTCCTTTGAGCACGCCGTATTCTTTTCCTTCCCGAAGCGGAATTACCGAGTAGTTTTTACCCTTTGTGAGGTTGGTAAATGCAAATTTGCCTTTCGCATCGGTTTTGGCGTAGAAGCTCTGGAGTTTCACCACTTTCTCCAGGTCGATATCAATCAGTTCGTCTATCCGGGCATTTTTGATGTAACTGTCTGTAATGCTGTCTTTTACTGTTTGAGGCAGTTCTTCGGTGAGTCGTACCACCACGTTTGAAGCAGGCTTTTTATCCCCGGTTTTTACTTTCCCGGAAATTTTTATCCCTGATTTTTGTTCGCTTACCTGAGTTTTTGCAGTCAGGGAGCTGATTTTTTCATCCGCAGGCAGTTCGTCAATTCCCAGTTCTGTGGCAGAAAAGAGGTATCTTGATTTACCCAGTTCGCCGCCGGAAGTGTTCATGTCGGCAGCTTTTACCCTGAATGCCGATTTATTGAGTTCACCCAGGTTGCTCAACCTGCCACCTGCTGCATTCACTTTGTCTTTCAGCTGCCATGCTACAAAATTTTCATACTGCGTATCGGCAAAATAATCGCCTTTCGAGAGCAGTTCTTTCAGTTTTTCGGCCTTTAAATTGCCGTCTAAATTGATGATTTTTCCGGCAGAATACGCCGCTTCAGTCTCCTGTAATTCCGGTTTAATGTTGAAATAATAAGCCACAGCCATGAATGCAACTACGCTGCTTACCGCTGCCAGAAATATAAATTCGTGGATTCTACCTTTCATGGTTCAGGGGTATTATGGAGTCGTTTGCAATGGAGTCGTTTAGTAGTGAGTCGGCAGCAAGGCTGTCGGGCGTAACCGGGTTGGTGCGCAGCGAATCGATGCTGATGTCGGTATCAAACTGAGGTTTTGCCGGAGTTTCCTTTTGAAAGACAAACCTGTCCAGCAAAAACATGGTGAGTACACCCATCAGGAAGATTCCGAAATAAAAAAGGAATTTTTTAAATGATTTTTTTCGTGAATTAATATTATTTTTCGATGAAGTGATCATCACATTTTCTTCCGGTTCGTTGCCGGCTGTTTGCTCGGAGGCAGGATAACCTGCAATGGCAGCTGTAATGTTGTCTTTGCCTCCCAGGTTGTTTGCTTTGGCTATCAGTTCCCTCACTTTTTCGTCCAGCGTAATGGTCTTGCCCAGTGTTTCGGATATGGAAGCTCTGTTTACCAGATCGGTGAGACCGTCACTGCAAAAAAGCACGATATCGCCCGCATAAAAGCTGTGTGAGCCGGTTTCGATAAATTCCGCATCTTTCACATCCAGCAGTTTCTCGCCCAGCATTTTCAGAATTTCATTCCGTCGGGGGTGATTAAGGGCATCCTGTTCGAGTATGGAGCCTGAATCTTCCAGATAACCTACTACGGAATGGTCGTGTGTAAACTTGATCAGTTCGCCGTTTCGAAACAAATAACCCCGTGTATCGCCCACATGGGCAAAGTAAAGCAGCTGACTGCGTACGTCCATCAGTGCAAACGAGGCCACACAGCTCATTTTGCTCAGCGCAGTTTTTTGTAATCGTTCGGTCCAGATGGCATTGTTGGCTCCGGTGAGAATTTCTTTCAGGTAGGCTTGCGGATTTTCAAGAATCTGCTTGTCCAACCTGGCAATGTTACTTTCCACATAGTCTTTGCATAGCTGTGCAGCAATTTCACCACCTTCGTATCCGCCCACTCCGTCGATAGCACCCAGCACCATCCAGCTTCTGTCGGGCGAAATGTATTCGATAAAATTATCTTCGTTGTTTTTCCGGATCCGGCCCATGTCGGTGCGGACAGCGTATTTAAGTTCGGGTGTCATAATTTATAATAATCGTTTAATATCACAAAGTCACCATTTCACCGTATCAATATGTTACTATCATTATCATTTCTATCAGTTTTCCGGTCTTGATGTCATTTTTCTACTTGAGGGCCTGAAATTTGATAGCATAAAATCCGCATAGAATGGAGGCATTTTGCGTAAGCGTATGCCACACCGGACTGGTTATGGGGCTTATCTTTAAGCTTTGTTCGTTTACCCGCGTATGAGCAAACACTGCGATGTAGAATATCCGCGTTGCGGGATCGAAGCGAATCTGCAGGTGATTTTCCTCAAAACCGCTTTCGTTGTTGTGAATGACGAGCTTTTTCAATGATGATTTTTCATTGCCTGATGCTTTTCCGATGGAAATCAGGTTTTCGCGCATGATGTAATTCATGTTTTTGTCGTGCTCGCGAAATTTGATTTGCGCCAGACCTTCCTGAGGTGTATTTACAGTTGAAGATTTGGAAGCTGCCACCGGAGTGGGTGCGACAATATTTCCGGCCGTTGCTTTTTCCGGCCGTGGTTTTTCATCTTCGAACATCAGGTTTTTGTTGAATCTCACCCTCACTTTTCCCCGTTCGAGGATATCAATTTTTTGCAAAATTTCATCGTTGATGTCCCAGTTGGTATATTTGGAATGTTTTCCGTTGATGGATATTTTTTCGGCAGCTCCTTCCGATTTCAGTGTTTCGCTCCAGTCGCGCTCGGCCGTGACTTTGCTTATGATGATAATTTGCTCATTCTTAGGTACATTCACGCCGAATTCTTTCTGCGCGAACTGCAGATTCCAGTAATTGGCAAGCGGTGTGTAATCCTTGTATTTGGTTGTCTGTTTGCGGATTACTTCGTAAAACTTACTGATGATGGGTTTTGCCAGTGCGGGTGCCTGCAGGGATACACGCTCATAAGTAGCCGGTGGGACGAGTATCAGAAAGTCGGTATCGAATATCATCCTGTCATACACGCTGTCGCGTTTGAGTATTTCGGTGAATACTTTTTCAATCTTTTCCACAATCTGCTGATTGGAAATGGTGTTCCAGTCGCTGTCGTTGTTTTTGCCGAAAAAAAGGTTTTTAATTTTGTCTATTAACATATCTTCCTGTTTTATTTGCTTTACTCAACTGCCATAACGGAAATTAAGTAAGATTAAGTCATTGTTATACCGATTTATATTCTCTTTACATTCACTTTCCTGCTATTCAGTATTTTTGTTTTGAATTGGGTTGTCAGGTATTTCTCCAGGTCTTTCAACGGCACCGAAACTGTAACAGGTCCGAAATGAACTGCTTCAGGAATCTGATCGGCGCCATATACAAAAAACATTTTTTTGGTGTCGAAATAGAAATTCCCGGGTGCCTCGGGCAACGAGGAAATATCGGCTGCAGATATGGTTTTGTTGCCTGCTGTGACGGCTTCGCGCTCCATACTTTTCCTGATCAGATCTGACCAGGGAACTGCATTCGTATTCAAGACATCATTCAGAGCAAGAATTCTGCCATCTGCGTAATCCACACACCGGTACGAAAGCGAAAAACCGGAACCGCTCATCCCTTTTATGATGTTTTGCACAACCTGCACACACAGAAAATCGGCATCAACGAATGCTGTGCTCATTTCTATCTGCTTGCTGAAATTGGTCAGAGAATCAAACAGGTCATTTCTTTTTTCGTTTTCCGAAAAGTTGATAAAGTCGATATAATCGTCCTGGATGGCCTTCTGAAGCTGTTCTCTGCTGAAACCGGCCGGATTTTGGGTGAATACTCCGTTGTAAATGTAACTGAGCAGAAAATGATCTTTTACGTCCGGCAAATACAAAACCGAAGCATTGTATGTGAGCATATAATCGCTGAAATCCTGCTCTTTTCGTGAAATGACGTTTCCGTAGCTGAATTCATTCCGACTGTTGACAACGCCGCGGTTGATGATGTAATTGATTTTGTATTGTTCGTTTTCCAGGATGAAACCTACTTCGCCGCTCACTTTGTAGGAGGTAATCTGAAGCGTTTTCTTATCACGCAGGTCATATGTCATGATGAAATGAAACATATTTTCGACTGTGCGCCCGAAATCGACGATTCTTGTGTTCTCAAACGACCAGCTTTCTGCAAATTTTTCCATATCAGCTATTATATTGCTGCGGCTTACGTCATTTTCGCTGAAATACTTGTCCGCTTTTTCGGCAAAAACTTCCGATGTACGCTCGTATTGCTCGTTTGAGCGGTATTCCATCATATTTGTAAGGATTGATTCTGCTTTTTTCTCACTCAGCGTATGGCCAAACACATTGCTCCCGGACAGGATATAATAGAAAACGCCAAAAATCAGTAAAGCCGGAAAAATATACAACCATTTTCTGCTTCGGGCTTTTTTTACGGTGGTTACAGCAGGTTTTTTGCTGGCTGTGGAAGCGCTTTGCGCGGTTTTCTGTTGGGGTGGTATTGCAGTGGGCTCATCTTCTATGGCCACTTCGAACTCTTCGGGTATAACCTCTTCATACTCTTCGGGTACAACTTCTTCGTATTCCTGAGCTTCGTTTTCAAAATCCATTGGAATGATTTGTTCCTGAAAATCTCCGGTTAATATATTTCTCAGTCCGGAAGCCGATTTTATTCTTTCGGAAGGATCTTTTATCAATGCATCCTGAAGCGCAATGCGCCAGTTTTCGGGTAGCCCGGAGAGTTTGGGGGTTACATCTTCTTCGAGGATTTTCAGGATGACCTGCAGTTCGCCCGATGCCGTATCCACAGTGAATAACTCATTGCCTGTGAGTAGCTTATAGCTGATTACGGCCCACGACCATAAATCGGTATTGAAACGGACCGGTTCCCCTTTCAGTTGCTCGGGGCTGCGATATTGTATTGTTTCGGTGTCAGAATGGCTTGTAAATCGATGTTTATAGCCGGTGGCGGATGTTTTTGATAATCCCGAATCGGATATTTTCGGAATGAATACCGTGCCTTCGGTCGTGGTATTTACTTCCATCAGGATGTTGGCCGGTTTCAGATTACGGTGAATAACGCCCTGATTGTGAATAAATTCCAATCCGTCAAGGAGCTGGAGCGCAATTGATTCCCTGCTTTTTTGGTCCTGAAGATTTTGATGGAGTATTTCTGTCAGATTTCCGGAGGATAAGAACGGCATCACGGCAAAATCAAAGGTCCCGGTAGACTGCCGGAAGGTGCTTACACTTTCGTATTTCAGCACGTTGACGTGTTCGGGCAGGTCACCGGTCAGGCCTGTTTCAACTTCGGTGTCTGCTTCCGTGTCCTCTGTCGATTTTACTTCAGATATTTTCAGGGCTACGTACCTGTTTTCAACCGTATCATACGCTTTATAAACGGATCCGTAAGTCCCGATGCCAATTTTGTCATTTTTTACATCGTATTTGTATCTTTCGAAAAATTCACCCTGTGTCATAATCGTGCTGATGCCGGTAATCAGAATTTTGAAAACCAGCTACAAATATAGTTGATTTTTTTAGAAATAAATGATTGGAGAGTTATGGATTTTGTGCTGAGAAATCACAAACGTTTTTTCTGATTGCCTGAAAATATTCAGAAAACAGCCTGAAGCTATAAAAACGAAAAGCTGCACACGCCTGGAGCACATGCAGCTAATCTTCTACAGATGAAAAAAACAATTAATGTTTGTTGCCGCGATTGAAGAAGTCGATGGCTTCGAGTTCTTTACGGATAATGGCTTCTTCTTCGTCGGTAATGTTCTGGAAAGGAGTGCGGTTGATGCCCAAATCCAGTCCCAGGAATTTCATGATGCGTTTTCCGCAAACAATGTTGCCGCGGTATTTTGCTATCACGTTGATTACGTCCTGCGCATAGTTTTGCAGTTCGCGGGCTTTTTCGATGTTTCCTTTGTTATATTCATCGATAATTCCTACCAGCACATTTCCGATATAGCTTCCGGTTCCGCTGATGCCGCCCTGAGCGCCTCCCATAATCAGTCCGTTAAGAATGGATTCATCCTGGCCGTGGAGCATATCAAATTTCCCGTCTTTGTAAAGCATACACTGGTTATATTCATACAGGTTTTCGTAGGTGTATTTTATTCCTGCCAGATTCGGAATCCGGTCTTCTGCAGCTTTCAGAAATGGAAGCATAGGCAGGTAAACACCGTTCAATACGGGGATGTGATAGAAGTAGAAAGGCAAATCGGGGGCTCCGCAGGCTATTTCCTCACAATATTTTACCAACTCTTCCACCCGTCCGGCTTTGGGAAACGGTGAAGCCATAGCGCCAATGCCCGATGCTCCGATTTCCTGTGCATGCTGTGCCAGCTTGTAGCTGTCCTTGATGCAGGTAGCACCAACATGTACTATTACCTGGAATCCCTCCGGAACGGTGGATACCCATTTTTCGGCCAGTTTCATCCGTTCTTCTACGGTCAGCATGTAGCCCTCGCCCGATGAACCATTGATGAAAACGCCAATTAATCCGTTGTTTTGCAGCAGTTTGCCGTAAGCGGCAATCGGACTCAGGTCGAGCTCACCCTGCATATCAAACGGGGTGAACGGAGCAACGATCAGTCCTTTAATTTTTTCAAATTTCATAATATTCTTTTTTTTAATATGTTTTTTAATAAAAGCAATAACTTGTATTACAGCGATTTAGTGTTTAATTCCCGAATCAGCCAGTTCTACCGAAGTGTAGGTCAGTTCTTTTTTGGGCTTCAGGAACAGCAGGAACAGGATTACGGCAACAAGCACTACGATGGCCAGCTTGCTGAAATCGGCTCCCAGACTTCCGGCATCGGTGGAGCTGCCGAGCATCAGTGTGACGGAATATCCGGCAAAAACGCCCACCATATTCATGATCCCGTAGGCTGTGGCACGGTATTTTTGTGGAATAATCTGACAGAGAATCGGCATGTTGTTGGTATCGAACATCCCGTAGCCAATACCGAATAGTGTGGCTGCTCCGATTAAACCGAGGTAAGTATGACTGAATCCGAGTAAAATCAGCGAAGGAATGGTGAGCGAAAGTCCTATGGCGCTGGTGTACATCCTGCCGCGGATGTTTTTCTGAACCCAGCGGTCGGAAAGCGGACCACCGATCAGCACGCCCAGAAAGGATGCGATGGCTATGGAAATGGTGGCTGTGGGGCCGGCTTTAGCCATTTCAACACCCAGATTTTCGGAGAAAAGGGTAGGCAGCCAGTTTTTGGTAGCCCATCCGGGAAAACTCGGAGCCATGAAATAAAACAGCAAAATCCAGAATGATAGCATTCCAAAAATTACACCGAAGGATTTCATAAACGGTTCTTTGGTGGAACGTGAGGCAGCAGGCTGAAGATTGGCGGTTTTGGTACCGGCATGACCTTCCTTGTCGTGTAAAAGAAAAATGAGTACCACGGCGTAAATTATTCCGACGATTCCAAACAGATGAAATACTGCCTGCCAGCTGAAATTAGCGGCAATTGTAGCACCGAATCCACCCAGAGCCTGCCCTGTATAAAGTCCCGACATGTGAATGCCGATAGCAAGCGACCGGGTTTTCGATGAATGGAAATCGGCAATCATGGCAAGGCCGGTGGGTAAATAAAGCGCTTCGCTCACGCCCATCAATGCACGCAGCCAGTAAACCTGTTCATAGGTTTTAGCATATCCCATGCCGTAGGTTACTGCCGACCATACAAGTAAGCTCCCTACTATGAGCCATTTACGGTTAATGCGGTCGGCTATGACGCCTGCCACAGGGCTCATCAGTCCGTATATGAGCAGAAAAATACCCATGATGCGTCCGAAATTTTCAGCAATTGCCAGTTCTGTTATGTCAATCATCATTGACTTCTGCATAGTGGAGAGCATCTGCCGGTCCAGGTAGTTGAGCAATGCAACTATCCACAATAGTCCTACGACTATCCAGGGATAATACTTACTGTTTTTCATTGTTGTTTATAATTAGTTTGATTTCCAATTTGTTTTATTGTTATTATTTTTTTTTCTCAGTAAAATTTGCAGTCGGATTATTCTTCGGTAGTAAATGTGGATGCCGGCAAACCCGATGCGTTTATCAGATTGGCGCGCGTGTAAGGCTGCCATCCGTATCGGACGAATTTCGGATTCTTGACTTCCGGAGCCGTCAGCTGTATTTGATTACCGGTAATTTTTGCCTTTGCCGGAAAAAATAATCCCGGAAATTCGGCTATTTCGAAAGTTTGAGCTGATTTTCCGTCGGATGTTTGGAGCCCTTCCGCATAATCGAAGGTGACAATCGCTTCTTTTCTTTTGAAATTCACTTCCCTGAAAAACGGCCCAGATGGTACAACCGCCGTTTTACCGTATGTGTTATACAATGCTATTCGGGCCAGTCGTTCACCGATTTCTTTCTTATGTATCGGATGCACGTCCAGTGAATCACCCAAATCGCTTGACACAGCCATGCCCGTGAATGGAATTTCAGCCTGCAGCCGCCGCTGACTGTCGCGGAACCAGCTCCACGACGGGCGGTTGATGCTCGATAGCTGCACAAAGTAGAACGGCAATGAATCATTTTCCCAGTTTTTCCGCCAGCTCTCTATCAGTAATTTGAAGAGTTTTGCATGGGCGTCTTTGTTGTGTGCGTTGGATTCGCCCTGATACCAGATGGCTCCGGCAATGGGATATTGTGCCAGCGGACGGATTCCGGCATCGAAGAGGTAGCCGGGTTCGTACGGATGGCGCTGAAGTTTCGGGGCGTCTTTGCCCATGTTGCTTTTGGCGCGGGTGCGTACCCAATCCTGGATAAAGTCGTTTTCGGTCCAGTTGCGGAAAATAGCCGGGAAATGGTTTTCCAGTTCGCGACGGTCCACCCACGATTCGGCGGGCGATCCGCCCACAGCATTGCAAATCAACCCAACGGGAACCCGCAGGCTGTCCTGCAGCATTTGGCCGAAATAGTATGCCACAGCGGAGAATCGGGCTGCAGTTTGCGGTGTGCATTTTTCCCAGCCGGGCTGAGTGAAATATTGTAGTCGGTTTACCGAATCGAGGGCGGAGTTGCTCCAGGTGAAATCGTTGGTAAGCCAGCGAGCCTTCATGTCGAACAGCCTGATTTCGGGATTGGCGGCCGACAGGATGTCTTTTTTACTTTCAAAACTCCGTGAAAGCTGAAATTCCATGTTGGATTGACCGGAACAAAGCCAAACTTCGCCGGCCAGAACGTTTTGAAAAGTAAGTTTTTTTTGCGGAGATGTTACAGTAAGTGTATAGGGTTTTCCGGCAGTCAACGGATTGATTGTTACTGTCCATTTGCCATTATCAGCAGTCGTGGTTTTGTGTTTTTGTTTGCCGATAGTCAGTGTAATTTTCTCACCGGCATTGGCAGTTCCCGTTATTCTGAGCGGACGGTTACGCTGCAGCACCATATTATCGGTGTAAATCGCGGGCATTTTCAGTCCGCCGAAATCACCTGTGATCGATGAGTAAACCGTTTGAGCCAGTATGCGGGCTCCTTCTGCGTTGGGGTGCACGGCATCGTGAAGTAGCTGATGGTAAGGATACATCGGCTCAAAGAAATCAATCAGTTGAGCTCCGCTGATAGTAGCTACGGTTTCAATGGCGCGCTGAATTTCGCGGTGCCAGTCGCGGGTGCCCGATTCAAAGCGGGAATGACGGTCGGAGAGGGGAGTCATCCGGGCAATGAGGATTCGTGCTTTAGGGTTGGCTGTTCTGAACGACTCGATGAGATGCAGGTAATCCTTTACAAAAAAGTCGCGGTAATTCGGCCAGTTTCTCGGGTCTGTATCGTTGATTCCGAGATGAATCACCACAATATCGGCAGCAAAAGCGATGGCTTGTTTGAATTCATCCTGCTGCATGTAGGGTCGGTGGCCTTTGTTAAGTAGCGTGGCGCCCGATTTTCCGAAGTTGCCGACCGTGTACTTTTCGCCGAGCAGCAGTTGCAACTGAGCCGGGTAGGATTCGGTTTCCCTGTTTTGGAGCGTATAACCATAAGTAATGCTATTGCCTGCACAAGCCACTTTGATGGGCTGCGCCTGAAGCATCGTGGAAAAAACCAGCGCCAAGAGCAATATCAGTTTACTTTTCATTTTTTAGCTTTTAAATAGGGCTTCACTATTTCAACCCATTTAATATAACCTTCGCCTGTTAAATGCAGTCCATCGTTGGTGTAAGCAGGATTCATGAGCTCTGTGTCCGGAATGACAAAATGAGAATAGAGATCAATGAAAGTGATTTTTTCGGCATTTGCCATTTGCCGGAGTTTTTCGTTGAGCGGTTTTATATCCGCTTTCCGTTTCATGTGTCCCTGAAACATTCCGAAACTGTCGTTTACCGGAAGAATACTTTGCAGGTATATGCGGGTGCGTGGAGATTCTGATTGAATTTTGCGGATGATTTTCAGCGTTGCAGCGGCAATGGAGTCAACCGATGAGCCCCGTGCCAGATCATTGATGCCAATCATCAGGAATATTTTATGCGGTTTGCCTTCGGTAACGGGTGTAAGGCGGTCGAAAACTCCCTCACAGATATCGCCGCTGATGCCGCGGTTTTTTACTTTTTTATTTTGAAACAGTTCAGCCCATTCGCCTCCGTTGGTAATGCTGTTGCCTATGAATACAATATCGTTGGAATGAACGGGTAATTTTTCGAAAAGGCTTGCCCGCTGGTAGTAAAAGGTGGAATATTTGGTTTGTGCAGCAATGCCGATGGACACACCGAAAATGACAAGTATTAAATAGTATTTTTTCATTTTGGATGGCTTTGTGTTTATCGGATTGTTAATGGTACAGAGTTCGTTGATTTTTTTTTGAGAATTGACCCGCTATGTAGTCTGAATTGTAACAAAGATAAGAAACAATTCGCTTAAAACTGGAAAAACAGAAAAACTATCAGCAAAGAAACGAGATAAATTCAAAACCAAAAGCGGCAAGGTATTTTGCCACTTTTGGATTTTGAAGAGAGAAAGATTAATAAAACAAGTTATTTAATTACCAGACTTCCTCTACCTGATCGGCAACTTTGTATCCGGGAGTCTGTTTGAGTAGAGGATCGGCATTGAGGGTCGCCTTGTCAACCGGCCACAGTACTTTGTATTTTTCAGTTGATTTCAATACAGGAGTAGTGGTATATGCCGAAGCAGCATCGAATGCAAGCGGTTGACCGTTTATCGCATCTTTCATACGGATTACGTCGTACCAGCGTTTGCCTTCATACACAAACTCTTTGTCTTTTTCACGTAAGATGGCGTATTCGTTGGATTTGAAATCGGCATTCACATAAGCGTCAGTAGCAGCAACATAGCCTGTGCCGTAAGCACGCTGACGAATCTGATTGATGTATTGAGCTGGATTTCCGCCCTTCATGTTCTCTACTTCTGCCAACATTAGCAGCACATCTGCGTAACGATAGAGGGGTTCGTTACTGTCGTAAACGCGAGAGCCGGTAGCATTAATCGATCCAATGAATTTTTTCAGAACGGTACCTTTTACCACACCCTTATTATCGTAATATTCCATAAATGTTGCATTACGTCTTTTGTCCCTGTCAGAGAAACTTTTCCAGAAATCAAGTGTGTATTCGTAGCGCTGAAGACCGGTACTTTTCAGATTAAGAGGATCTCCCAGACGTACTCCGTCTTTATCATAAAACAGGTTGATACCTGCGTCGGCATACAAGAATTGAGAAATGTTGCTGGTTGATTCTCCGTCGGCGTAGTTTATGGCTAAAATTACTTCCTTGTTTGCTTCGTTGTTGCTGGCAAAAATCTTTTCAAAATCGTTTTCTAGCCCGAAACGTGTATTGCCCTTTACTTCGTTCAGATAGCCTTCTGCTGTTGTCAGGTCGCCTGAAGCAGGTGTCTGATCGCCCAGTGATACTTTGGCAGACCACAGATACACTTCTGCGGCCAGCATTTGAGTTGCCGCTTTTGACCAGGTTACATTGTTTACCCAATCTTTACCTGATGAAGTAAAGTAATCCAGTGATTTTTGCAAATCAGCTTTGATAAATTCCATGGTTTGCTTGGGAGTGGAACGGCCTGTGTAAAGTTCGTCAGCCGTAACCTGACCGTCAAGAACTTTTACTTTGTCTACCAGCGGCACACCACCGTATGCACGGTAAAGTTTGAAATAATGGAAAGCTCTGATTCCGTAAGTCTGTGCGAGCAAAAAGTCAACTGTGGATTTGTCGTTTTTGTGTATATCGCTGTTTTCAACGTTTTGAATCATCAGATTGCAGTCAAAAACATTTCCATATACGCTGCCAGAGCCACCCCATTGGCTTAATCCGGGATTGTCGCCAGAAATAGTGTTGCCTTTAATGATGTCATTTTCAGTCGAAACGTTCATTGAACTGGTACCGGTAAGCTGAAGTCCGCCACGAGCTTCACCCAGGATAAAGTCGCGGGTAAAATGTGTGCTGCGAAGATCCAGATGCATACCGTTTACGTAGGTTTGAATCTGAGGAACAGTTTTCCAATAGTTGGCATTTCCATAGTAGTCTATTGGACCTAAATCGAGGCTGTTGCAGGCACTAAAAGTAAGAGCCAAGCCAAGAAATACTACTGACAGATATTTTATTATTATTGTTTTCATTTTATATATATTATATTAATGTATTTTGTGTACGTTAGAATGTAATGTTTACACCGAATGTAAGAATACGTGGTAAACTATATCCTGCATCCTGAACTCCACCTCCCTTTTCCGGATTGGCCAATGTCTTAGCAGCAGTAAGGTAACCTAAGTTCTGACCTGTAACAGAAAGATCCAGCTTTTCAATTTTTGCCTTGTTGATAAGCGCTCTCGGGAAAGTGTAGGTGAGTGAAACCTGACGGAATGATAGATAATCGCCTCTGTAAGTAAACAGGGTTGAGTTCCTGTAGTTTCCTTTTCCAAGCTGGTCGGCCCACATGTATGTAGGATATTTGGCATTCGGATTTTCAGGCGTCCAGGTGTCGTTTACATCAGTTGTCATGTTGTAAGTGCCCTGAGCGTTGGCAAGAATCCACGGCAACCGGTAATCCATCATGTAGAAACCAAGTGCGTAGTCAAAAGCAGCATACAGGGAGAAGTTCTTGTAATTCAACGTAGAGTTGAGACCTCCAAACCAATGAGGTGTTGTATTACCTGCTTTCACCAAATCGTAGTCGTCAATAATATTATCACCGTTTACGTCTTTCCATTTTACGTCACCCGGTTGAATCGGGAATCCCTTGCTGGCAATTTTCTCTGCTTCTGTCATCGCGTTCCAGTTGTCTTTTCCGTAAAGCGGTCTGGTGTTGCTGCCGAAGAAATTGGTGGTTTTAACTACCATGTTCGAAGGAATTTCGCTTTCACTTTTGTAAATACCTTCAGCCTGGAATACATAGAGTACACCTGGTTCCTGACCTTCCTGATAACCGCCTACGTAAACCAAATCATTTCCATTACCGGTGTAAACCTGGAATGCACCCTGACGATTCAATGGTAATCCGTTGTAAGGCAATGAAACTACCGTGTTTTTATTGTAAGAGATATTGGCATTTACCGACCAATTCAGGTTTTTCATTTGAATCAGTTTTGCAGCCAGCTCGATTTCAAGACCACGGTTGCGGAATGATCCGTTGTTGGTGCGAATACTGCTGATACCTGATGAAATAGGCAAACTTAACGATGCAAATTTATCGGATGTCAACCGATCATAAACAGTAAAGTTAGTCGAATACCTGTTTTCCAGATAACTTAAGTCTAAACCAAACTCCAGAGTACGTGATTTTTCCCAGCGAAGTCCGGGATTTGGCACAGAACCCAGCACAAATGTGGATTGACCGTTGTACTTTGTAGAACCTACATAACTACCCTGCAATTCGTAAGCACCTACACCCGATACGTTACCGTTAAGCCCGTAGCTGGCTTTCAGTTTACCGAAGGAGATGATATTCTGATTTTGCATAAATGATTCTTTAGAGAACATCCAGGCTGCAGAAACTCCGGGGAAAGTTCCCCAACGGTTGTCAAGCAATCTTGAATATCCGTCACGACGAACTACTGCAGATAAAATATATTTACCCAGGTAGTCGTAGTTGGCACGTCCGAAGAATGACAAAATACGTTGTTGTGTGTGGTAGCTATCCATTCCTCTTTTGTCTTTATCACTCGAAGTAAGCGATAAATCACGGAAGTCGTCCGTAGCAGCTCCTGATCCCCAGGCACTGATTCCATAGCCAAAACTATCATAATATTCAGTTCCGAGCATGACAGCTAAATAGTGATCATTAAGCTGTTTTTCGTAGTTCAGCACGGCATTGTATGTCTGATCAAATCCTCTGTCGAAAGAACCGGATGTGCTTCTGTCGCGGTTGAAAGCTGTAGGGCTGGTTTGATAATCTTTATTGAAGCTTTCGTAGTATCCTTCGCTGTAGTACCAGTTGGCAGCCATTCTGAGGTAAAGTGATTTTGTGAAATCTACTTTAAATGCCTGATTCATAGTAAATTTGTCCGTCTGATTAAAACGGAAGAATTTCTCGGGCTGGAAACTTTGGTTGCCGTCACCTGCATTATTACCAAAACGGGGAGTTCCGTCTTCGTTCGTGTAGCGAATGGTCGGTGGAACTGAAAGAATCCGGCTAAAATAGTTCTCTTCGCTTGTTTGTGAACCGGGCATGGATTGCCAGTTAGCACGTCCGTAGCTGAAACTTGAAAATGATGTCAACCAGGGTTTGATTTTGTAATCTCCATTCAGTAGGAAAGAGTATCTTTTGTAGAAAGAAGAAATCGGCAGACCTTGTGAATAGTTATAACCTATACCGGCATAATAATGTCCTTTGTCGTTACCTCCTGACATGTTTAAGTTGTAATCCTGTGAGGTTGAAGGATTCACAAAATTGAAATCAGCCGGAGTTGTGTTTTTGAAAATCAGGTATTCACCTGCATTCGGATTTGATTTTTTCATAAAATCCCACACCGGATCTTTCATCTTCTGCCATCCCTGATTGAGAAGAAAATCATATTTGGGATCATAATACATGGTACTAAATACCGAATTTGTTGTGTTAACGAGTGGAGTAACACCGTCAGCAGCAAAATAAGCATTACCTGTACCGTAAGGCTGGGTACCGGTTAGTCCGCTTGTATTAGCGTATCCCTGTGGGGTACCGTCTGCTTTTGACCAGATGTTGGCTGATTTTACGTAAGCCGTACGCATCCAGTTTAAATAACCTGCTGCATCTTCAAATTGATAAGCATTATTCAGGTAGTTAACACCGACTTTTGCCTTGAAATTGATTTCTGACTGACCGCTTTGACCTTTTTTAGTAGTAATAAGAATTACACCGTTGTTGGCGCGGGCACCATAGATGGCTGTTGCACCGGCGTCTTTCATCACCTGCATGTCTTCTATGTCTTCCGGATTAATGTCAGAAAGACTTCCGCGAATCTGACCGTCAATGATCACCAGCGGTGCGCCGGAACCATCGAGGTTCGTTCCACCACGGAGAACAATGTTGGGAGTAGCACCCGGATTACCTGAAGTCTGAGTTACCCGCAGACCCGATACAGCTCCTGAAAGGGCTTGTCCCGGATTGGAGAATACTCCGACAGTCATTTTTTTATTGTCCACTTTGGCAATGGAGTTTGTACTTCTGGAGCGAACCTGCGTACCGGTATACCCCGTTACCACTACTTCGTCGAGCATGGCAGCATCTTCTTTAAGCACCACTGTCAGAGGAGAACCAGCAGCTGCCAGTTTTTGTGAAGTGTAGCCTACATAAGATACCTCTAAAGTAGCACCTTTAGCTACACTTAAAGTAAATTGTCCATCGTAGTTGGTTATCGTACCGTTGGTAAGATTGCCAACTTCTCGCACTGTTGCACCAATCAAAGGCTCACCTGTTGCATCAGAAACCGTTCCTGTGACGGTTTGTTTTTGGGCAACAGCTACCATTGAGAGTAGCATCAAGCTGAATAAAATCAATTGTTTTTTCATCTGTTAAAATAATTGAATGGTTAATAAATAGATAGTTTGGTTTATTGTTTTTTTTTTTTTTGAATATGAAATAGTATGAGTTTGAATGATTAGTGCTGGTTGATTTTTTCCAGCGTTTTCCATACCTGGTAAAGTCCACGTGGAATGTGGAAACATCCTTTCCATTTTCCGCCTTTCAGGTCGAGCAGCACTTCGCCGCGGCGATTCAGATAGCCCCACCATTCGGGGTATTCCGGGTCTTTGAAGTGCGACCACGTGTAATCATGTATTTTCTCAAACCAGGCAAGGCATTCCTTCGAGCCTGTAAGCTGATATCCTTTGATAAGTGAAATCAATGTTTCTACGTGTACCCACCAGAGTTTCTGATCCCATTCCAGCTGTTGCGGAGGAAATCCTTTGCGGTCCATGAAGTAGAAAATTCCACCGTATTCCTTGTCCCAGCCGTAATCAATCATCTTCAGTGTAATGTCAACTGCCTGTTGGATCAGTTCTGGTCGATTAAGGCGTACGCCCAGATCCATCACAAACCACATGGCTTCGATGGCATGCCCGGGGTTAATCACTCTTCCTTCGAATGTGTCAGACAGGGTGCCGTCTGCATTTAAATTCTCAATGATTATTCCTCCCAATTCAGGACGATAGAAAACCTCAAGTACTTCATGAAGACACTCATCAATTGTTTTTTTCAGAAAATCTTCGTCCAGCAAGTGCTCAATTTCCAATGCCAGATTACACAGAATCATGGGCAGTGAAAATGATTTCAGATTGCGTGTTCCTGTGTGGGCTTTATTCCATTTGCCTTTCGGATTTTCACGCTTTGATAATACAATATCAAATGTTTTTTTTGCAATTTCGCCATATTCCGTATTTCCGGTTGCCTTGCTCAGCTGACCGAATGCCATGGTAGCAAACGTGTATGAGAAAATATTGTAAGGCTCGATGAGCGGTTTCCCGTCTTGCGTGAGCGAGAAGTACCAGTTCAGGTTTCCGTCGTGACCGTATTTTTTCAGAAATTCGCCTCCCTGAATAGCGCAATCGAGCCATTCCTGTTTTTTTTCTACATTATTATATAGTGTTGAAAACATCCATACTTCACGTCCCTGAAGCCATACAAACTTATCGGTATCATACACCTCTCCTTTTCTGTCCAGGCAGGTAAAATACCCTCCGAATTCGTTATCTTGCGATTTTTCAAGCCAAAAAGGGAGGATACTTGTTAGAAGTTCCTCTTTGTAAGTTTTTTCAAAATTTGTCAGCTTCATCTGGATCTGTTATTAATAATTAACCCTGTATATAATTAAATAAGAGTACTTATAATTAATTTATAATTAAAATATTTAATGACTGAGCAAAGGTATATAAAATAATTTATAAAAAATAAAAAATAGTTATTGTTAACTCAAAAAATTTAAGTTATTAAATACAATTAACTAAATATGTTTGGATTGTGTTGAGATTTTTCTTCGAAAAGTGTTTTGAGTATAGTATCTGCTGTTGATTAATTGGAAAATAATCTGTTTCTTCCAAGCAGGCAAGCTCCGTAAACGCCTGCTTTATTTTTTAATTTTGAAAGTTCAAACAGAGAGTCTTTGTTTACCAGATTCAGCGAGTATTTTCTTATAGCGCTCCGGATGGGCAGCATGGCAAAGCCGCCGGTTTCAGCCACCTGGCCTCCTATCACTACTAGTTCCGGATTGAAAATATTAATAAGTCCGGCTATGTACTTACCCAGTATTGCGCTAACTTCCTCTACTATTTCGATGCAGAGAGTGTCTTCCTGGTTCGTGGCATCGATGATATCGGTTAGAGTCAGTTTGTTGATTTCTTCCACACGATCACTCAGAATGGATGACTCGCCTTTTGTAATCCGGTTAATCACATGCCGGTAAATGGCCAGTCCGGAAGCTTCGGTTTCGAGGCAGCCTTTTTTGCCGCAATGGCATATCATCTCGTTATCGAAAGCCGGAAAATGTCCGAATTCACCCGAGAAACCGGATTTTCCGTAGTATGGTTTTCCGTCGATGATGATACCTAAACCTAATCCCCAGCTGTAGTTGACGAAAATCACATTTTTCTGACCATCAACCACGCCTTTCATGTATTCGCCGTAGGTCATGGCACGTGTATCGTTGTCGATACCAACATTGAGGTTGAGCTTCTTGGAGAGTATGCTGCTGATGGGCTCTTCGCTGAAGTAAAAACTGCTGTAGCTGTATCCTGATTCAGGGTTTACGCGTCCGGAAATATTCAGGTTGATGTTGAAAATATTTTCTCTGATTTCGGGTGACAACTCATTGATGAATTCCTCAATCTTATTACACAATTCGTCAAGTGAAGCGGGGGTATTTTCATACGTGTACTTTACACCGAATTTGGTTTTAACCATATCACCGTTGAAATCCATTAAGGCCATATTCAGATGATGGCGGGTCATATCAATGCCTACAAAGTAAGCCGAAGTAGGATTCAAACCGTAAACATTAGGGTGTCTGCCTTCGGGAGTCTGTATTTTTCCGTAGTCAGATATGAGTCCATCCTCAGTCATGCTGTTGATAAGCTTTGTTATCGTCGGGACGCTTAAGTCAAGTTCTTTGGAGAGTTCGGAAATCGAATTCTTGCCATTGTTAAGAAAAAATCGGATAATTTCTTTTTTGATTTGGCTTATTTTTGTGCTTTTTTCCAGGTTTAAGAAACTTTTTTTGACCATCGTGTTTTTTTTTAAGATTTTTATAACTAAACGTGTGAAATCTAAGGGAAAAAGGTATAGAAACTTAATTCTACAAACATAATAATAATTTTTAATATAAAATTATATTTTGTAAAAAAATTAATTTATTTTTTTGATAAAAATAGTTAAGAAGCAGTAAATCAGTATGATATAGGTTGTTATAAATTTGAGATAGTTAGCTGAAAAATTTGACCGTAGAGGTTTTTTGAAAAATAAATTCCCGTAAAATGAGTTTTTTGTTTCAATCCAATTTTTCGTTTACGTCAAAGTAACCGAATATGTCGAGAAAAAAAATCAGGGTATTACAAATGAACGTTCATTCAAAAATCTAAAATAAGATATCTTTGTGGAATCGAAATTAAAGGAGGCAGAAAAAACCTCACAAAGAGTAAAATCAAGGCACTCAATAATGTTTTTTTTACAAACTACAGATGAAGATATGTTGTTAACAACGTGTGTTTCATTTTGATATGAAATTGTCTTTTTGCTTTTATCAAAAAACATAGCTAAAAAATCATTTAATAAACCAAAAAGAAGCAATAAAACCAATACTTTTGTAATGGAATATATTGATTGATGAAAAAATCAGGCTGATGAATTGAATCCGGTTTGGTTGTTTTTTTTCTAATTCCTGCTAATCTTAAAAATAAAAAAGATATTATGGCTGAAATTATCATTATGCCCAAACAGGGTCAATCGGTTGAAAGTTGTATCATTACCGAAATCAAAAAGAAAGGTGATGTTGTAAAGAAAGGCGATATCCTGTTTTCGTACGAAACCGATAAAGCTTCCTTCGAAGAAGAGGCACCTGCCGATGGTGTTGTGCTCGAAATTTTCTGCGACGAAGGAGACGAAGTGCCTGTGCTTGAAAATGTGATGGTTATCGGTCAGCCGGGAGAAAAGGCCCCCCTTACCCCACAAACAGACAGCCCCCCCACCCCCCAAAAGGGGGATTTAGAAGTTCAACAATCTGTAATTATTGAAGTGCAAGTACCAAATGTAGTAACTTCGAACCCACCTCGGGGGGCAGGGGGGCTTTCTCCCCGCGCCAAAAATCTTGCAGCCGCCGAAGCTATTGATGCTTCTCAGCTGACAGGTTCAGGTCCAAACGGTCGTGTGATTGAAAAAGATGTAAAAGTTGCACTCGAAAACCGTCCGAAACTCACTCCTTTGGCTAAGAAAATTGCTGTGGAAGCAGGTGTTCAGCCTCAGGGAGCAGGCTCAGGCCTTGCCGGAATGGCAAAGTCAACAGATTTAACCTCACCGGTAAATGCTGTTTACGGAGTCGATTACGAAGATAAAAAGCTGTCGAATATGCGTAAGTTGATAGCTAAAGCCATGCATACTTCACTTCAGAATTCAGCACAACTTACGCACCACCTTGGAGCTGATGCCCGCAATATTCAAAATCTGCGCAAAAAAGCCAAAGCCGCTTTCGAAGCCGGAACACTTTCTGCAAATCTTACTATCAACGATTTTGTGTGTTTTGCTGTGGTGAAAGCACTGAAAAAATTCCCGAATGTAAACTCGCACTTCCTGGGCGACTCAATGCGTCTGTTCAACAAAGTTCATTTAGGTTTGGCCGTTGATACCGAACGTGGACTGATGGTTCCTGCTATCCGTAATGCTGACGATTTGTCCATTATCGGACTGTCAAACCAGTTGAAAGAAGTGGCCAATGCCTGTAAAAAAGGCGCTATTGATCCTGAATTGTTGGCAGCTGAATCGGCTACATTCACCGTTTCTAACCTTGGAAATTACGGTGTGGAAATATTTACACCGGTAATCAACCTGCCTCAGTCGGCTATTCTGGGTGTAAATACCATTGTTCCCCGTCCGAAAGATTTGGGCGATGGCGTATATGGTTTTGTGCCATATATCGGCTTGAGTTTAACTTACGATCACCGCGCACTCGACGGTGGCGAAGCAACCCGTTTCCTTAAGCAAATTGCTATAGAGATTGAAACGTTGGAGGTAGAGATACCTGCCCCCTAACCCCCTGAAGGGGGAATAGAGAGGGAAGAGCCCCTAACCCCTAAAGGGGAACTAAGTTACTTCGGTCACTTAATTGCGGGTCTTATTTTTGATATAAAATAATTTATTAGTAACTTAAAATAATAATCAACACTAACTTAATTCCCCCTTTAGGGGGTTAGGGGGCAGATTTACAATGTACGATTTAATCATTATCGGTGGTGGTCCGGCCGGATATGTAGCTGCAGAACGTGCAGGGCATAAAGGACTGAATGTGTTGTTGTTCGAAAAGAAAAGTATGGGTGGCGTTTGCCTCAACGAAGGTTGCATTCCGACCAAAACGTTGCTTTACTCGGCAAAAACGTATGAAAACGCCTTACACGGCGACAAATACGGCGTATATGCCGAAAAAGTAAGTTTCGATTTCAGTAAAATGATGGCTCGCAAAACCAA
Organism: Bacteroidia bacterium; assembly: GCA_009929445.1. Lineage (GTDB taxonomy): Bacteria > Bacteroidota > Bacteroidia > Bacteroidales > Paludibacteraceae > UPXZ01. The sequence goes on along the minus strand of SAAL01000009.1, from coordinate 13,394 downwards.
AGTTGTGCGTAAACTGGTTGCGGGTGTCAAAAGTAAAATGAAAGAGAATAACGTAAATGTTATTGAAGGCGAAGCAATTATACTGGGACGAAGCGAAAAAGGGGTTCAAGTTGTCTGTAACGGCAATAATTACCTCGGAACAAATTTATTGATTTGCACCGGCTCCGAAGCTTATGTGCCTCCCATTCCGGGAATTGCCGAATCGGGTGATATCATTCTTACCAACCGCGAAATTCTCGAACTGAAAGATCAGCCAAAATCACTGGTAATTATCGGCGGTGGTGTTATCGGGATGGAGTTTGCCAGTTTCTACAACAGTTTGGAAACTAAAGTTACGGTAGTAGAAATGCTTCCCGAAATTTTGGGTGGTTTGGATTTTGAAATTTCGGCTATGATGCGCGAAATTTATTCCAAAAAAGGTATCGAATTTAATCTGAATGCCAGGGTAGTTCAGGTAGATGGCAATAAAGTGATTTTTGAAAAAGAGGGCGCAACTCATACTGTCGAAGGTGAAAAGATTTTGGTAAGTGTAGGTCGTCGTCCGGTTACAAAAGGTTACGGGCTCGAAAATCTGAATGTGGAATTGTTCAAAGGTGGTATCAAAGTCGATGAAAAAATGCGTACCAACGTGCCGAATGTGTATGCCGCCGGCGATGTGACCGGATTTTCACTTCTTGCACACACGGCCAGTCGCGAAGGCGAAGTGGTGGTGAACAACCTCACTGGTCGTGCCGACCGTATGCGTTATAATGCCATTCCGGGCGTGGTTTACACCAATCCGGAAGTTTCTGGCGTAGGCGAAACCGAAGAATCGGCCAAAGCCAAAGGGCTGGAATACAAAGTTATGAAATTGCCTATGGCCTATGCCGGACGTTTTGTTGCCGAGAACGAAGGCGGAAGCGGAATTTGCAAGGTGCTTGTCGGTGCAAAATACGGCGAAGTAATCGGTGTACACATGTTGGGCAATCCTTCGAGCGAAATGATATACGGCGCTTGCATGGCTATTGAGCAGGAAATGACGATTGACCAACTGCAGGAAGTAGTTTTCCCGCACCCAACCGTAAGCGAGATTTTTAAAGAAACTGTTTTTGCATTTTGAACCTGCCCCCTAACCCCCTAAAGGGGGAACAATGGTGCATCATATGAGTCTTTGTAAATATCAGAAGTTAAAATTACCTTACTCTTAATTCCCCCTTCAGGGGGTTAGGGGGCATATTATATAAACAATACTAACATCTCTTATTCCCCCCTTTAGGGGGTTAGGGGCATATAAAATAAACAATAATAACAATCTCTTATTCCCCCTTTAGGGGGTTAGGGGGCAACTAAACATTATGCCAAAAGTACAATTCATTGATCCGTCAGAAACACGGAAACCCGGTTTTGTGGAATTTCAGCCAATTCCCGTAAATCAATACCAAAAAACGGTAAAAGACGAAATAGGTTTTTTTACCGACGATGAATTCAAAACTATTTATCACGATATGGCGCTGATACGTGAGTTCGAAACTATGCTCAATTTGATTAAAACCAAAGGTGAATACAACGGAACTTCGTACAATCACCCCGGTCCGGCTCACTTGTCTATAGGGCAGGAATCGGCAGCTGTGGGTATGGCCTGGACGCTTGGTGTTGAGGATTTTATCTTCGGCAGCCACCGCTCTCACGGCGAAATTCTGGCCAAAGGTATGTCGGCTATCCACAAACTGAGCGACAAGGAACTCACCGATATTATGGAGTCGTTTTTCGATGGCGCGGTACTGTCAGTTGTGAAAAAGGATTTCAACGGAACCACTAAAGAACTCGCACGTCGTTTCCTTGTTTACGGAACGCTTGCCGAAATTTTTGCGCGTTCCACAGGCTTCAATCGTGGGTTGGGCGGCTCTATGCATGCGTTTTTCACACCATTTGGTGTTTATCCGAACAATGCCATAGTGGGAGGTTCGGGCGATATCGCGGTTGGTGCAGCCCTGTACAAAAAAGTAAACCGTAAGCCCGGTTTGGTTGTGGCTAATATCGGCGATGCTTCCATGGCTTGCGGTCCGGTTTGGGAAGGTCTTTCATTTGCGGCCATGGATCAGTTTAACGAACTGTGGGACGGTGATATGAAAGGCGGTCTGCCGGTAATCATCAACATCATGAACAACCAATACGGCATGGGCGGACAAACCTGCGGCGAAACCATGGGCTACGGCGTGGCAGCCCGTATCGGTGCGGGTGTGAATGAAGATCAAATGCATGCCGAGCGTGTGGACGGTTACAACCCGCTCGCGGTGATTGATGCATACAAACGTAAACGCAAAATTATTGATGAAAAACGCGGTCCGGTGTTGCTGGACGTGCTTACATACCGTTACAGCGGACACTCGCCTTCGGATGCTTCTTCCTATCGTTCGAAAGAAGAAGTGGAAGCCTGGGAAAAACAGGACTGTATTGCTTCGTACGGCGAGCAGTTGATCGATGCTAAAGTGGCTTCGCAAGAAGATTTGGATGCAGTTCAGGCAGATATCAAAGCGTTGATTTACGAAATTTTCCTCAAAGCGATTGATCCGGTAGTTTCGCCATACATGGAAAATCCGGACGTAATTGGCAATATGATGTTTTCAAATGGTTCGGTTGATGCATTCAGCACGGCAAGACCGGATGTGTTGATGCCGCTGGAGGAAAACTCGCGCGTAAAGAAAATAGCTCAGAAAGAACGTTTTGCATTTGATAAAGATGGAAAACCATTCAGTAAAATGAAACAGTATCAGTTGCGCGATGGTATTTTCGAAGCAATTATGGATCGTTTCTACAAAGACGCTTCGCTCATTGCTTACGGTGAAGAAAACCGCGACTGGGGTGGCGCTTTTGCCGTTTATGGCGGTATGACCGAAGCATTGCCTTATCACCGGCTGTTCAATTCACCCATTTCTGAAGCTTCTATCGTGGGTACTGCCATTGGTTATGCCATGTGTGGCGGTCGTGTAATTCCCGAAATTATGTATTGCGATTTTCTGGGTCGTTGCGGCGACGAGGTGTTCAATCAACTCCCCAAATGGCAGGCCATGAGTGGAAATGTGCTGAAAATGCCTGTGGTGTTACGTGTTTCGGTTGGCTCAAAATACGGTGCTCAGCACTCGCAGGACTGGACTTCGCTGGTGGCTCACATTCCGGGAATCAAAGTATGCTTCCCTGTAACGCCTTACGATGCCAAAGGTTTGATGAATGCGGCACTTCAGGGAACCGACCCGGTAATTTTCTTCGAAAGTCAGCGTATTTACGAAATTGGCGAGCAATTCCACGAAGGTGGTGTGCCCGAAGGTTACTACGAAATTCCGTTTGGAGAACCGGATGTGAAAAAGGTTGGAAAAGACATTACTTTCCTGACTGTCGGACACACGCTTTATCCTGCTTTGGCTGCAGCCAAAGAACTGGAAGAAAAATACGGCATGACAGCTGAAGTAATCGATGCCCGTTCGTTGGTGCCATTCAACTACGAAAAAGTAATTGAATCGGTGAAAAAAACTGGTAAAATCATTGTTGCCGGCGATGCAACAGCCCGCGGTTCGTTCCTGAATGACTTCGCTGCGAATGTCAGTCAGCTTTGCTTCGATTATCTCGATGCTCCGGTAGTGGTAATTGGTTCACGCAACTGGATTACGCCGGCTTACGAACTCGAAAGTTCCTTCTTTCCACAAGTAAACTGGTTTCTCGATATGATTAACGAACGCATTCAACCGTTGGCAGGCTACATTTCAGGTCAGAATTTTACAAATGAAGAGCTTATCAGAAGATCGAAATTTGGGGTGTAAAAATCTTTACCACTAAGGCACTTAGAACATTCAGTCTCACAAAGTATTTTTTGTGTTTCTTTGTGCCCTTAGTGCCTTAGTGGTTAATATAAAATATTATGATAAAAGTTAATGCTCACATGCATACACCGTATTCGTTCAGCGCTTTCAATGATGTGGACGATGCACTCGACAGAGCAGTGGCAGAAGAGGTAAAAGTGGTGGGAGTCAATGATTTCTACACTACGGAAGGTTACGAAGAATGGGCTGAAGGGTGTAAAAAACGCAACCTCGTTCCGTTGTTCAATATCGAATTTATCAGTTTGAACGAGGAAGACCAAAAAGCCGGACTTCGCGTGAATGATCCGGGAAATCCAGGGCGTACCTATTTGAGTGGAAAGGGATTATCCTATCCATTTAAACTGGAAGAACCTTTTGCTTCGCAATTGGCTGGAGTGAGAAATGAAGCCAATCTGCAGGTTGAAGCCATGTGTGTGAAGCTGAATGAAATCCTCAAAGAAAAGAATGCAGGATTCACGCTTGATATCGATTGGATTAAAGATAATTTGACCAAAGGTTCTATCCGCGAACGTCATCTTGCTAAAGCGCTTAGACTGAAAGTGTATGAGCATTGTGCTAATGATGAAACCTGCATTGAGAAGTTGTTTCAAGAACTTTTCGGTGGAAAGGAATTGAAATCGAAAATCGAAGATTTTGCCGGAGTTGAAAATGAAATTCGTGGAAATCTTTTGAAAGCGGGCGGTGCTGCGTTTGTTCCGGAAACAGCCAAAGCATTTCTCCCGATGCAGACAGTTTGTGATATTATCATCGCTGCAGGAGGGATTCCAACGTATCCTTTTTTAGCAGATGACGCTGCTGGAAAATACACCGATTTTGAAGGAAATCTGGAAAAAGTGGCTGAGCAACTGACCGAACGCGGTTTTCATTCTGTTGAATTTATCACCACCAGAAATGACGTGAAACTGCTTGAGGAATACGCATCTTACCTTTATGACAAAGGATTTGTAGTGACTTTCGGAAGCGAGCATAATTCACCGGCGATGGAACCAATCGAACTTTTTGCACGCCACAGTACGCCTCTTTCCGAAAAATTGATGAAAATCAACTACGAAGGAGCTTGCGTCACTGCCGCACATCAACATCTTACCACCCAAGGATTGACCGGTTATGTTGACGAAAAAGGTGTTGCAGACCGCTCAAAGAGAGATGAATTTGTGAAATTGGGAGATCAATTGATCAATTCGATAATTGAAAGATAAATTTATAAAACTGAATTTGAAAAACAACATAAAATGAGCATTTCACAACAAACTCCTACTAATGGTGGCTGGGAGGCCGGAATTAAAGACCTCATTTCTGTTTCCCAATTCTATGGCCGTGATACGCGTTTTGTCATTGCCGGGGGAGGAAATACTTCGTACAAAAACAATGAAAAAATTTGGGTAAAAGCGAGTGGCTCATCGCTAGCAACCATTACAGAAGATGGATTTGCCGTGCTGGATCGCTCCTTGCTGAATCCAATGTCTGACAAGCAGTACAGCTCCGATGAAGCCGAACGTGAGGATCAGGTGAAAAACGACTTAGCGGCCGCCACGCTTACGAAAGGGCGCCGACCTTCGGTAGAAACTTCGATGCACAATGTGATTGATTACGCTTTTGTTGTTCATCTGCACCCTACAATTGTCAACGGTCTGATGTGCGCACAAAATGCTGAAAAAAATTTAGTTAGATTGTTTGGCGAGAAAGCGCTTTACGTTGAATATACCGATCCTGGATACGTGCTTTTTAAGAAAGTTGATGAAAAAATCAAAGAATATCGTTCGAAATTCAAGGAGGAACCGAAGGTAATCTGGCTCCAAAACCACGGAATTTTCGTTGCTGCAGATAATATTGATGAGATAAATGCTACCTACAATTCCATTTTGGAAACACTTGAAAGAGCGGTGAAAATTCCTGTTCCAGCAGGAGATAGAGCAACTTGCAACTGTACTGAAGAAATTCTTCCAGCGGTGCGTATGATGGTTTCAGGTGAAAGCCTGAAAACCTTGAAAGTTCGTAAAAACGAATTGATCAAATATTTCTACGACAGTATTGATAACCAGCGCGAAATTTCAAAACCATTCACGCCGGATGCTATTGTTTACTGCAAATCAAACTACTTGTTCTTCAACGGAGAAACCCCCGAAATGGTAATTGCGGAAGCTCAAAAAGCAATTCCAGAATTTACCCAAAAATTCGGCTACCTGCCTAAAGTGTTGCTCATCAAAGGGGTAGGGATGGTTGCAGTTGGAGATAATACTAAGCAGTGCGATATTATTCTGGATGTTTTTGAGGATGCGATGAAAATTGCGTTCCTTTCTCGCTCTTTCGGAGGTGCACATCCGATGACACAGGCTCAGATAGATTTTATAGATAATTGGGAAGTGGAAAATTATCGCCGGAGTGTTTCAGCGGGTGCAGCTTCCGGTCGTGCCGAGAATAAAGTTATCATTGTAACTGGCGCTGCGCAAGGATTTGGAGAAGGTATTGCAGAGTGTTTGATTCGTGAAGGCGCCAACATTGTTGTGGCAGATTTGAATGAAGAAGTGGGAGCAAAAACTGTGGAGAAATTCAATTCCATTGCAAAAAGCAATCGTGCCGTTTTCGTTAAGACTAACGTGGCTGACATCCCAAGCATCGAAAATCTGGTGCATGAATCCGTATGTCATTTCGGTGGAATTGACAGTTTTATCAGCAATGCTGGCGTTCTCAGAGCTGGCGGTCTGGAAGATATGACTCCTGAGAATTTTGATTTTGTAACAAAAATAAATTACAACGCTTATTTTTATTGTACAAAAGTTGTGAGCAAAGTAATGAAACTGCAGACCAACTACGCATCAGAAGATTACTACGCAGATATTATCCAGATCAACTCCAAATCCGGACTCCGGGGCAGCAAAGCTAATTTTGCATATGCCGGCGGAAAATTCGGTGGGATCGGGCTTACTCAGTCCTTTGCACTGGAGCTTGCACCGTTCAGAATCAAAGTAAATTCAATTTGCCCCGGAAATTTCTACGAAGGCCCGCTTTGGAGCGATCCGGAAAATGGTTTGTTTGTGCAGTACCTGAATGCCGGAAAAGTACCCGGAGCCAAAACCATTGAGGATGTCAAAGCGTTTTACTTATCGCAAGTACCGATGCGCAAAGGTTGCACACCGGCAGATGTGACAAAAGGAGTTTTGTATCTGATGGAACAATGCGGTGAAACAGGTCAGGCACTGCCGATTACCGGAGGGCAGGTGATGTAAAGCCCCTCCAACCTCCCCGAAGGGGAGGCTTAAGACATTTTCTCTTAAAAAATGAAACATTCAATTAAACAATAATAATACTAACCAAAAGCCTCCCCTTCGCGGAGGTTTGGAGGGGTTTATATGAAAACAAGAGCAGTACGTCTTTACGGCAAAAAGGACCTTCGTTTGGAGGAGTTTGAATTGCCTGCAATCAAAGACAACGAAATTTTAGCAAAAGTAGTTTCCGATTCCATTTGTATGTCGTCGTACAAGGCTTCTTCGCAGGGACCGGATCATAAACGAATTCCCGATAATGTGGCTGAAAATCCAATAATTATCGGTCATGAGTTTGCCGGCGAACTGGTGGAAGTGGGTGCAAAATGGGCACACAAGTTCAAAGCAGGTGATAAATTTTCGATTCAACCGGCTTTGTATTACGAGAATGGTCCGGTAGGCATTTTGAGTGCACCCGGTTACAGCTATCAGTATATCGGCGGCGATGCTACTTATGTGATTATCCCCAACGAAGTGATGGAAATGAACTGTCTGTTGGCTTACCGTGGTGAAGGATATTACCCGGCATCGCTGGCTGAACCGCTCTCATGTGTGATAGGTGCCATGCACGCCAATTACCACACCAAACCGGGAAGCTACAAGCACGAAATGGAAATCGTTGACGGTGGTAAAATGGCCATTCTTGCCGGAGTAGGTCCAATGGGATTGGCAGCCATCAACTATGTATTGCGCTGTGAAGATCGCAAACCATCGCTGTTGGTAATTACAGACGTTGACCAGGCCCGACTGGATCGCGCAGCTTCTATTTACACGGTCGAATTTGCAGCTTCACGCGGCATCGATATGAAATACATCAACACCGGAAAAATGAAAAATCCGGTAGAAGAATTGAAAGCAATTGCCGGTGATGACGGCTACAACGATGTATTTGTGTTTGCGCCTGTCAGAGCTGTAGTGGAGCAGGGAGACGCAATACTTGGATTTGACGGATGTCTGAATTTCTTTGCCGGTCCGGACAACACAAGTTTCAGTGCCATGATGAATTTCTACAACGTTCATTACGCTTACACGCACATAGTGGGAACAAGCGGAGGCAACAACGACGACATGGTGGAAGCATTGGACATTATGAGCAAAGGTTTGGATCCGGCAGGTTTGGTAACGCACATCGGAGGATTGAATGCCGTAGTGGAAACCACCAACAATCTGCCAAACATTCCCGGAGGAAAAAAAATGATTTACACGCATATCGATATGCCTTTGACTCCGATTGCAGAATTTGCAAAATTGGGCGATACCGATGAATTTTTCAAAGCATTAGCTGAAATCTGCAACCGCCACAACGGACTGTGGAGCGTAGAGGCAGAGACTTATTTATTGGAGAAAAAGACGACCCCTAAATCCTAAAGGGGAAGCAGGATTCAGTAAGTCAGAATTTCCTTTTTTATTAATTGTGATTTTGCACAATAATATTTTTATAAAACTTAATTAACCCATTATTGTCCCCCTTTAGGGGTTAGGGGTTGTATTCATTATTTATGAAACAATTAGATATAAACTTAATGCATCCGGTGGAGCAGATCAACATCATCATCGGGCGAATTTACAGAAGCGGCATGACCACCACTTCGGGTGGAAATATCTCTATCAGAGACACCAACGGCGACATCTGGATTACTCCTTCGGGCGTGGATAAGGGAAACCTGACCACTAAAGATATTATGTGTGTGAAGAAAGATGGAACCGTAGTTGGACTTCACAAGCCTTCGTCGGAATACCCATTTCACAAAGCGATTTTTGAATCAAGACCAGATATTTCAGCTATTATTCACGCACATCCGCCCGCATTGGTGGCTTTCAGTATTGCCCGCGTTGTTCCGGACACCAAACTGGTTCCGCAATCACACAGCATGATTGGTGATGTGGGCTTTGCACCGTACGGCACGCCGGGAAGCGAAGATTTGGGAAAGAAAATAGCCAATGAATTCCTAAATAAAAACTACAAAGCCGTGATCATGGAAAACCACGGTGTAGTACTTGGCGGAAGCGATATGATGGATGCGTACCAGCGTTTCGAAACGCTCGAATTCTGCTGCCGCACCATTGTGAATGCCGGAAAATTGGGGAAAGTAAATTACCTGACCGATGAGCAGGTAGCCAGCTATGTAACACATATTCCAAAAAATATTTCGCATTTTATGGAAGTGGATTATCCCTCGGATGAGAGAACAATCCGTACTGAAATGGTCAGCATCATACGTCGTGCCTGTGATCAGGGAATGATGATTTCTACTTACGGAACTGTTTCTGTACGTTGGAAGGACGATGATTTTTTGATTACGCCACGTGATGTGGCACGGTGGGATATAATGCCGAATGATATTGTTCAAATCAAGAGCGGTATGGCTGAAGCCGGAAAAACACCAAGTCGCTCTGTAGCATTGCATCAACGAATTTATCAATTGAATCCGCACATCAATTCCATCATCTGCACACAGCCTGTGAACCTGATGGCGCACGCCGTGAGCGGCAGCAAATTTGATGTCCGCACTATTCCGGAAAGCTGGATTTTCCTTCAGGATGTGCCATCCATTCCTTTTGGATTGATTTACAATGAAATTGACGATGTAGCGAAAATGTTCAACAAAAATCGTGTTGTGCTGGTAGAGAATGACAGCGTGTTCGTTACCGGAGATAAACTCTTAAATACATTTGACTATCTGGAAGTAGCCGAATTCTCGGCAAATTCTCTGGTTATGGCATCTGGAATCGGGCCATTACAACCTATCGGTGATAAGGAAATAGAGGATTTGAGAGTAGCGTTTAATGTGAAGTGAATCAGCGCCTTTTCAACGCTTTAAGGAGGCATTTTTTTACCCCGAATTCACCAACTGGCAAAGCTTTAGGATAGGTGCTGCGCACGTGAATTAAAATCAGGAAATATCTCTCTGTCGTAATCGCCCCTAAGTCCCCCAGGTGGGATTTAGGGGTCGTCTTATTTGACCATACTTGGTGCTATGCCAAAATACCGCGTAAAGCACCTTGTAAAGTATTTAGGATCGTTGAAACCAACTTCAAACGCAATTTCGGAGATATTGAGGTTTCCTTTTTGTTTCAGAATCAGTTCGTGAGCTACTGTCAGACGGTAATTCCGGATAAACTGCACTGCCGGCTGCCCCGTGAGAATGTTCATTTTCTTATTCAGAAGACTTTTACTTACTCCCATTTCTGTTATAAAATCAGTAACTTCGTAATCCGGATTTTTGTAATTCTTTTTTACAATGTCCAGTGCCTGTCGGATGAACTTCTCATCGGCCGATTCTTCGCTGAAATTAAGTTCCTTCAAATCCATATTCATGCTGAATTTCCGCTGATAATTGCGCCGGGCTTCCAGCATGTTGGTGATGCGTGCAAGCAGCAGATCGGCATCGAAAGGTTTGGCAAGAAACTCATCGACTCCTGATTTATAACTGCTAATCCGGGTTTCCACATTGGATTTGGCGGTGAGCATCAGAAACGGAATGTGTGAAATGGCGAAATCGGATTTTACCTGTTTTGATAATTCCATACCGTCCATCAGGGGCATCATCAGATCGCTGACTACAAAATCGATGGTCCTGGATTTGAGCAAATGCAGTGCTTCTTCACCATTTTCGGCTTCAAGTATTTTATATTGATCGGAAAGGATGGAGCAAATGTATTTTCGCATATCAGCGTTGTCTTCCACCACAAGAATGGTGGATTTTGCATCGCGAAGATAAGGTGCTGTAACCTGATTGTCAACTCCTGCATCCGGTACATTTTTGTATTCTTTTATTTCGGTTGGCATATTTGTGTTGCCCCTCACCAGTGGGAGCAGTACCCTGAAAGAAGCACCGCCGCCTCTGTTGTTTTTGGCTTTGATGGTTCCGCCGAGCAATTCTACAATTTTCTGACACAGGTATAAACCAATTCCGGTTCCGCTTTGCCCCGACACTGAAAGTTTTTCGTGTTTCTTGGATTGGTAGAATCGTTCGAAAATTTGCTCCATTTCATGTTCGTCGATTCCGAAACCATTGTCTTTCAGATTGATATACAGCTTTTCCTGCATGCTTTGCACGTCTTGCAGTTTACTTACATACAGTGTTATCGAACCATTGTCAGGTGTGAATTTTATGGCATTGGAAAGCAGATTGGTAACCAGTTTGCGGATGGCTTCATCGTCGAATATGATTTCGGGAGTGTCTATCCGATAGATTCGCCGGATATTTATGCCTCTTTCGGAAGTATAGGAATCAAACGGAAGGAGTATTTCCTCCATGTAATTGATAATATTGCCCTTTTTGGGCAGAATAACCATCTTATCACTTTCAATTTTTCTGAAATCCATCAGTTGATTGATCAGTGAGAGGAGATGTCTCGAATTCTGCGATACGAAGCGAAGTTGTTCGATTACCTTCGGATTGGTGCTCAGTTTTAGTGCCCGTTCTATAGGTCCGGTAATCAGCGTAATGGGAGTGCGGAATTCGTGCGTGATATTGGTGAAGAATGAAATGCGGTCGGTCATGGATTCCTGTACTTTTGCCGACATTTCGATTAGTTGTTTTCTTTGCTTATCAATTTTTTTATTCTGCGAAGCCAGCATTTCGTTTTGCTTTATCAGCTCGTCGGCTTGCTCTTCCAGGGTTTTTTTTTGAATTTGTAACTCCCTGGTTCGTCTTTCCACCTTTTGTTGCAGTAATTCCTGCTGGCTTTTCAACGATTTAATCCGCCATTTGTATATCCGGTAAATTCCCCATAAAATCAATAAGAAAAGCAGGGTCAGAAACCAACCCGTTTTGTAAAAATACGGACGTACAACTATCTGAATGTGAGCAGTTTCATTCATTTGCTCGTTTCCCCGCGACATAGCCCGCACCTGAAACGTGTACTTGCCGGGTCGCAGGTTTGTGTAGGTGATGAATCTACGGTCAGCTCCAGTGTTTATCCATTTTTCGTCGAATCCGAGCAAACGGTATTCATACGTCACTGTGGAGGGATTGTCGCAACCCAGTGCTGCAAATTCTATGGAGAAAGATTTGTCTTTTTCATGCAGTTTCACTTTTTCGGCATAGGCAATATCATTTTTGAGGTACCGGTTGTTTCCATACCACACAGGTTTATTGAGTATCTGAAGTTTTGTGAATACTATTTTTCCGGTATTTGAAGTGTAATATTGTTGTGTCCCGAATAATTCTGTCAATCCTTCGTTGCTGCCGAAATATATATTCTTATTGGCAGGTGATTTATAGAAAGCATTCCAGTAAAACTGATTGCTGATAAGTCCATCGTTGGTGGTATAGTTGGCAAAATGGTTGCTTGACGGGTTGTAGCAGGAGAGGCCGTGCCCTGTACTGATCCATATTAATCCGTTTTCATCCTCCACGATTCCGAAAACGGTATTATGCGCCAGTCCGTGTTCCTTGTCGAAGAACTGTAGCTTATATCCGCTTTTCGAGCGCATCATTTTGCAGATGCCGTACCCGTTGCTGCCTATCCATATTGATTTGTCGCTGCTCAGAAACATGGAGGTGATGTTTCGCATGAAAAGCGGAGCAATTTTCTCTCCGTTGCCCGTGAAGTTCACCGCCCTGAATGTGGATGTTTTTCTGTTATAAAAATTTAACCGGACAATAGCCAGTCCCTCCGAAGTGCCCATATACAGGTTATTGTTTTCATCGATGAGGCATCCCAAAGTGCCCCAGATTCGTTGAAATGAAGGTTCGGTAATCGGTCGGATTAATTTTTGAGCCTCGATATCGTAAAAGAGAATATCCCGGTTCGTGCCCACCCACATCCCGTTGTTTAACGAGTCGTATTTCAAAACGGCAATGTACTGCGACGGAAAATTCATCTGAGTGAACGAAGGTTTTGACAATCTGTTTATGTTCAGAATGTTTATTCCACCGCCCCATGTACCTGCCCACAGGTTGTTATTGCCATCCATTTCAAGTGAACTCACCGAATTGTGGCTTAAGTTGGTATTTGATGTTGTGTAATGAATGAAGGAGTTGCTGCCTTTCGGCTTTCTGTTCAGTCCGCCTTCTACAGTTCCGAGCCACATATCTCCGTTTTTATCCTCGTAGATGGCATTTACGGGGTTGGACGAAATGGAATTTGAATTATCTGCATTGTATATATAATTTCTTGTAATGAGTTTCGGGAGCATCATCCTGTTTATTCCGCCCGATTCTGTACCTATCCACAACACTCCGTTATCCGAAAGCAAACTGTTTATAAAATCGTTTGAAATTGTTTGTTTGTTCCCGGATTTTGCCATCAGACGGGTGAAATTGTT
>SAAL01000191.1 GCA_009929445.1 Bacteroidia bacterium | reverse complement strand
CGTGTACAAAAAGCCCTCTAATTACATACCATCAGGAAGCGCTCTCTTTTCGAGGCTTTTCTCTCACTTTCGGTGCGCTCTATTTTTGAGGCAATACGAGGATCTGATGCCAGACTCGGTCAAGTGGTGTGTCTTTGGAAATTATTTTTGCAGCGGTCGGTACTGTGTGCCTTAATGTGGATGACACTGTGCGTCTGCGTGTTTGCTGCTTTGGCTCAAGAAGCTTCTTCTGAAGAAAACTTTCACACGGCGCCGCCGAAAAAGGAATCTCCTGCTGATCAGCTTATTGAGTTCGTGATAAATCCGCCTGAGAAATATGATTTGGGTGGAATGCGGATTACTTATTGGGACAGCAAGGAAGGCGATGCCCCAGAATTTTTTCGAATAAAAAAAGAAGGAACAAATATTTTTAATTCCTCGGGGATAGATGACCCCGGAATAATGAGCAGACCTGACGTTGGGGCGCTTTTGTCCTATCATTCAATTTGGGGAAGTTATGATCAATTGCGTTGGTGTTTTATAGGTAATTCACTCACAACTTGGACAAATCAGAGGCCCTTATTGGGAACGAACGACCCGTTTTACCTTGGGGAAGAATCTTCAATAAATGCGTCGCTTGCTCTGGTTTCTCTATATACAAGGTCAACGGTTGCAAAGATGCAATATGCGCAAAGTAATCAATTGGTCTCAGTAGATTCTCAAAATAACGTTATCGGGGCTTATCTCTATTCGTGTAACAAAAAAGGGGAATTATCCGGACTATCGTTACCATTTGAAGAAGAAGTAACAATTCAGTCTTCTACAGGCGTCGAGAAGCGAATAGTCGGTATTTTTTTGAGGTATAGTTATACTACGAATGTAGGCCTTTCTTTCTTTCCAAACGAAATGGAACTTTATGAGATTGTGGAGGCTGAGTATCCTGAAACGATAATTTTGGAGACAAATAAACAGGTATCTTATTTTTTCGATCATATCAATATTACGCCTGTTTTTGATCAAAGCAGTTTTTCCGTGATATCAACGCCGCAAGACAACATCAGGCAGTACTGGGTGGAGGGGACTAATCAGGTTTACATCGATAAGAGAACAGGAGTTTTAAAAAGGGTTCTTTCTGCGGAAGAGGCCGCGGATCTTTTAATAGGTCGTGAATTTAAACAGAAAGAGTATCGTAAAATTTATTATTTTCTTGTTTTTTTATTAGTTATCGGAGGAGTGTTTTTTTTACCAGAAAAAAGTAAAAGATATGAAAAATAAAAAATTATTAAAACAGCTAATAGTAGCTTCCGCTCTCATACTTGCCTCAGTTGGGTATGGGTTTGTAGGTATCTACGCAACGGAGGTAGTGCAATGTTATTCTTTTTTGCCGTTGCCTGGTGGGTTAAATCTTGGACAATGTCAAATAGATGGGCATATAGGACAAATCTCTTATTCTGGATCGGCAGATAAGTGTAGCCTTGGGACTCCAGGAAACCTATATTGCGTGCAGAGAGGAGAAGTTAAATGTTCCTATACGTGTGTGTTGCCACCGCGTGCTGGTGTGCCTCAACAAAGCTTCACGAGGAACGTGAATGTTCCACGCCATCTGTCTACCGATGAATTACTAGAAGGAGATACAGTGTTGAATTATTAATAGGGTTGTACAACGAATGTGAAGGAGTTTAGAAGAGTTATTCTTTATTTAGGGGCTCTTTTTCTTATCCCGGTAGCAGTGTTGAAGGCTGTTGCCTTGTTAAAAGGGGGGGTGTACCTGTATGCAAGGGACAGTCTGCTTTTGATCCCGAATGTTTATATTCTGTGGGGGCCATGATATGCGAATTTGTCTTAGTGTGGATGATTGCTAAATATCCCGAGAGCGAATGGACTTCATTTGGTTTTTTTTCCTTGGGAGCCCAGTTTATGATTTATCGGACAGTCGGTTTTTTAGGAAGTTTTTCGGCAACTTGCCCTTGTATTGGAAATATGGGGAAAAGTTTGGGGATTTCCACTTCCGTGGAGCACTTTGTTTTAAATTTTATCGCGGCTTGGTTGACTTTTGGAGGTGCATTACTGGTGTTGCGTAGATCAGTCAAGTAAACATCCAGCTGAGAATAATCCACTGAGGAGAGGCAAATAAGTGTGAGTTTTACGTGTTGAGAAAATTGTGTCGTGGATTTTCGGGTTCGCTTGGGGGTGTGTGTTTCCGTTTGTTAAATTAGATGCGAGTATTCTGGCTGCCTCATTTATTCTGATGGGGAGCAGGGTGGTTTTTTCGCTGCTCCAATCGGTTGGTTCGTGTTGTTTTGTTTATTCTTATCTACGGACATCCTAATTTGGAACTTTTTTCGAGTGGTCTGAGTTGAAAGTGTTGTGTTATTCCTTGTTGTTTATCTGTATGGAATACGAGGGTAAACTTCTAAACGAAAGTGTGTGATTGATATCTCAAAGTTTTAATTTGAAATCATGAAAAGCACTATGGAAGAGGCGACGATACACGAGTTTGATTTTGCACTCATCAATGAATATTTCACGGAGCTGGAGCGGCAGGGTCCCGGCAGCACGGAAGAAACACTCAGGGCCTTAAGTTTTATCGGGAACCTCTCAAACAAAACACGGATTGCCGATTTAGGCTGCGGAACGGGTTA
>SAAL01000190.1 GCA_009929445.1 Bacteroidia bacterium | reverse complement strand
GCCGAATTATTTTCAAGTGAAATTTTAGTAAGCGGCGCCAGGCAGCTCCATTCGGCCAGGTCATACACGTCCATATCCAACGGAAGTCCGTTTCGGAGGCAATAAACCAGCCGGTAGTCCATGATAAAGTCCATTCCGCCATGACCGCCCACTTTTTTGGCTGTTTCTTCGAGCTCAACATGAATCGGATGTTTGTATTGATTCATCAGAGCATTTCTTACCTCTGCCGAAACAAATGAGTGAGCATTCAGATTCTCGTGATTCGGAGCGATGGATGAATCTATCTGATCGCCCTGAACGGCATATCCCTGAGTTGGATATTTGGTGGCGTAGCCTTTGGTGCCGGCTACATTATAAAGGCGCGAGTAAGGCCTTGGAGTGGCCACATCGTGTTGTATCTGAATTGTTTTGCCTTTTTCAGTGCGGATCATAGTCATGGTTAGCTGCCCGTTCTGAAAGTCGGTAACTTTTTCGCCACGTTTTTTCTCCAGAAAAGCAGGGATGCTTACCGGTTTGCTGTCCATGGCCACGAGGTAATTCATTTTGTCACCACGATGGATGTCGAGCGCCTGACAGGCAGGTCCCATGCCGTGTGTTGCGTAAATATCCCCGCGGTTATGCTTGTTGAATTCCATTCTCCAGTCGCCTTCGTAAGATTCCCAGAAATCTTCCAATTGGTGAATATAAGCACCTTCGGCATACAACGGTTCGCCAAACACCCCTTTCTGAAGCATATTCAGCGTGGTCAATTCAAAAAAGTCGTACACGCAGTTTTCGAGCATCATACAATGTTTTTGAGTACGTTCAGCTGTATTTACTACATTCCAAATGTCTTCCAGAGTCATTGCAGCAGGCACTTCTACCGCTACATGTTTTCCCTGCTCCATGGCATATACGGTCATCGGGGCATGGCGTTTCCAATCGGTAACAATGTATATCAAATCAATATCATCGCGTTCGCACATGGCTTTCCAGGCATCTTCACTTCCTGAGTAACCGGTAGCACGCGGCAATCCGGCTTTTTCAAGAATTTTTTGCGATCTTTCCACCCGGTCGGGATGCAGGTCACACAACGCTTTGATTTCTACTCCCGGAATATAAGTAAAACGTTCAACAGCTCCGGGTCCTCGCATGCCGAGACCAATGAAACCGACGCGAACGACATCCATTTTGGGAGTAGTAAGTCCGAGAACATGTTTTTGTCCTGCAGGACGAGCGGGAATAACTGTCTGAATAGGTTGGATTATGTTGCTTGTTTGCTGAGCAACTTGTTTGCTGGAAGTACATGCCGAAAAAGCAATGACTGCTATCAGCATCAAACTGAATACTTTCTTCATAGAATTTATTATTTATTGATTAGTTTTTAAGGAACTGCAAAAATAACATTTTTTTTGTAATTTCCTATATATCAAAACAAATCAAAAATCGATTGCAAACGTTTGCACTTCATAATTAACATTTTAACAACTTCAGGTACAAATATTTTTATATTTTAAATTATTTTTGAACAATAAACTAATTACAAGCATTATAAATAAAGTAAAAACATTAATCAACACAAAATAAATTATTTATAAACATCAAAAATCATGAAATTAAGAAGCTATTTATTAATGTCGCTGGTTGCTTTTGCCTCATTGCTTACAGCTCAGACAGAAGACAACAAATTTTCTGTTGGCTTATCGGGTGGTCTGAATGAGTATAACGGTGATCTTGGAAACGGTTTGTTCAAATTTAAGCCCATCAATCCACTGGGTGCACTTTCTCTGTCCACTTACGTAAGTCCTTCGTTCAACCTGGGAATACAGGGCAGTTTTGGGAAATTCGGTTATAAGGGAAGCTATTTAAATCCGTTAATGGATGCCACTCAGGACATTGAGTTTGGCGGAAATAAATATGACGGATTCATGTTTCTGGAGTATAAACTGAACAACGGGTATATCCTGAGCAAAAATTCAAAATTTGCACCATTCCTTACGGCGGGTATTGGATTAGCCGGTTACCTGGAAAACAACAACGACGGCAAGATTCAACCTTTCCCCGTTGATTTGATTACTCCGGTAGGTGCAGGTTTGAAATACCAGTTCACGGATAATCTGGCCCTTCAGTATAAATATCAGTATAGTTTCACCAATCACGATGAACATGATTTGACCCGCATGGTCGACAATAACGACGGTTTTGGTGAGCATCTTTTGGGAATAGTTATTTCATTGGGCGGAAAAGCCAAAGATTCCGACGGAGATGGCGTACCGGATAAAAAAGACATGTGCCCCAACACTCCTGCCGGTATTCAGGTGGATGCTTCTGGATGTCCGCTCGACAGAGATGGCGACGGTATAGCCGACTACCAGGATGAATGTCCGGATGTGGCAGGTCTGAAAGCACTCAACGGATGCCCTGACAGCGATGGAGACGGTGTAACAGACTCCAAAGACATGTGCCCGGACACTCCTGCCGGAGTGAAAGTGGATGCAAAAGGATGCCCGATTGACAGGGATGGTGATGGCGTAGCTGACTACCTGGACAAATGTCCGGATGTTGTAGGCGTACCATTGTTCAATGGTTGTCCTGATACAGACGGCGACGGTGTTCCGGATTATAAGGACAAATGTCCGACAG
>SAAL01000093.1 GCA_009929445.1 Bacteroidia bacterium | reverse complement strand
TTTGTATTATATATATTATTTTTCTATCTTTGGTGTTTAGTATTTCAGAATAAATATCGAACAATATGGCAACAATCAAAGGACCGGTACAACTGGAAGGCGGTGTTGGAGGAATGAGTTTCTACACCCGCCGCGGAAGTGATAAAATCATTGTGAGGACAAAGGGAGGACCATCCAAACAGGCAATAAAAAGCTCACCCGGGTTTGAAAATCTCCGTTTGAACCAAAAGGAATGGAAAGGATGCACAGCGTTTGCTTCAAGACTAAGGTTTGCCTTTGGCGGTTTGCACCGGGTAGCGGATTATAACCTCACTCCTGCCCTCAATGCTTTCGCCAAAAATCTGCAAAAAACGGATGAGAATAGCGAAAAGGGTAAAAGAAACATACTGTTTTCTTCTTACCGTAACAACCTGAATGGTTTCAATTTTAACCGGAATTATCTGTTTAATTCCGTATTGAGAGTGTCGGTAGTGGCAGTGATTAACCGTGAAAACGTCAGTGCCAGTATAAGCCTGCCGCGTATAAATACCGAAATCGATGTGCTGAATGTACAGCGTCTTCCCTATTTCCGCCTGGTGGCAAGTCTGGGCGCTGTATCGGATATGCTTTACGATGCGTCCACAAACACATACAACCCGGCCAATGAGCAGATGCACGGCATCAACGCCACATATACCGGCGAATGGTTACCGGCTGAAAATATCCTGCCCGAACAAACAATAGAGGTCAGCATGAACGAAAATTTCCGGAAGGTGCTGACAGAGGATGTCACCCTCGTTGTTTCCATCGCCGTTGAATTTGGGAAAGTGGGTTTCACCGGCTTGCCGCAGGAAGTTAAATACGCCGGATGCGGAAAAGTGCTGGGGTGTGGGTGAATGGTGGTTGGTGAGCATGAAAAAATAACGAAAAGCGTGACAATTGCAGGTTGCCACGCTTTTCTTTTTAATTAATCCATACAGATTATTATTTCATCAGTATTATTTTTTGTGTACCCTGATAGCTTTTAATAATGTAAATACCTTTCGGGAAAGAGCTCATATTGATATCGTCGGTTGAGTTCACGGTGAGTTTTCCCGTTGCATCATACACCTTCAAACCGGATTTCGTAGGATTATAAATCGTTTGTCCGTCGAATTGAATGCCGATTGCAGTAGTTTGATTTACCGAAGTTCCAACATCATATGTTCCGGTAACAAACGGCGAGAACGATGTAAATACAGCCGTATAATCATTGCCTGCTCTTGTAACCGATACATTGGTGTAAACTCCACCTTCGTAATGACCGATAACATCGGAAGTTACTGTTGAAACTGGATTTGACGGAGTTAAAGTAACGACAGTACTTGGAGGAGGGCCAACCACCGATATATCCCACACTTTCGGTGCGTAGGTGTATTGAGCCGGTGCATCAGCCGGTAACGTAGTACCTACATTTACGGCAAAGATTGCCGGTTCTGCCGGTGCTAATTTTACCGGATCATAACTGGTGACCGATGCTCCTACCGGGAAAATATTTATTGGACCGGGAATAACCATCCGAATGAACTTCCCAATGCCATCGGTAACAATATGTCCGAGTGTCGCCGGTTCAGGATTTAACATGAGACCGGCTGGATTGTTTAATGTAAGGTCGTAAGCACCCAGGCTCAGGTTTCCAAATAATAAGACCAGGCTAGAAACCGCGGTCGGGGCACTTAGTGTTACTCCGGCCGGATTGATGATATTAAGCATATTGGCGGCATTATCTTTAAGATTAGAAATAGTCTGGGCAGTAGTACCTGCATAATTAACTACCCCTGTAGATCCGGTAATGATAGTACCGGTTCCGGTCGTTGCTCCTGCCAGAATTAATGTTTTTCCGATCGTGGAAAGATCGCCGGAACTTAAATTCAGTGTTCCTGCAACAGTCCGGTCTCCTGTCAGATTCACTGTAGTGGCATTCGATAGTGTTACATTTTGTGGTACACCATATCCAACTACAGATCCTTCAATCCATTCGTTGTAGGTGCCATAAGTTCCGCCCGTGTTGTACTCGAGTGTTGATGTATTGGTATAAGTGGGTGAGAAATTATCAAAATAACCACCGGTGTTCAGTTTGACTGTTCCCGGTACGGTGAGGTCATTACCGTAGGTGTTTTTTACACCAGTTGATGTTTGAAATACGCCGGAAACAGTGCGTGGCACTTCCAATTGTAAACCGCCCGAATTTTGTACGGTCACATTAACTGGTCCGTTAGTTGTTGGCCAGAATACCGGAGTGCCGGACACACCATAAAATCCATTTGAGTTATTAAATACAAGCGTACCTTCAGTACCATAAACAAAGTCATTTCCGGTAGCCCAACCGCCTTCATCAAGCTGGAAGGAGCCGTTGATGTTTGTTACATTGCTGTTAGTTAATGTATATGCATTCTTTAAAATTGCAGCTGTATTTACGGTTAATGTCACAAGAGGGTTAACTGTAACTACATTATTCAAACTAACTCCGGCAGGATTGTTGATTTGAATAGTACATAACTGACCTGTTGGAAAAGCGACCGGAAATACTCCTGTCCATTGTTGAGCATTTGTACCTTCCATGTTAATCAAAAGCGAACAACTGTTGGTTGCTCCAGCGGTGGTTTGAATTGATCCATTATTTACAATGTTTCCTTTAACGTTGATTGCTCCAATTCCAGAACTTGTATTTACTGTTGAACTTGTCCTTAAAGTTACCTGACATCCTGAGTTAATTATTAAATTTCCTCCGATATTAAAAGTTGACGTTCCGGAATGTGGTCCTGCGCTTTCAAAAACAGCTAGGCGGCTTGTTCCGTTTAATGTGACGTCACCGGCAATAGTCCAGGAACTGTTTCCAGTTGTTGCAGCAGTATTGTTTACACCCGAAATAGTTGTACTGGTACCATTTACTGTTACACTTCCACCAACTGTATGTGTATTTGTACCATCGGTTGATGAATTTCCGCGCATGTTTTTGTTAAGTATTAAATTTCCGTTTACAGTGAGATTATTTCCTTTCCCAATACCACAAGTGCTACTTGATGACCATGTTAGATTACCATAAGTAAAGGTTGAAAGTGAACTTTGCGTACCGTTAAATTCTACCGTACTTGTATTATCAAAATTCTTAGTAGTGCCAGGCAATCCACTACTTCCACCTGCTTGTTTCCAGGTTGAATTAGCCTGCAAAGTGAAAACTGAACCTGTGGTGGTCGCAAGAAAACCGGACGTAGTTACTCCTGTACCACCATTCATCACAGTTAAATTGTTACAGGTAGCACCGGTAACTGCAATTGTAACAGTATGTCCGTTACGTATCCATACATTTGTCGTAGTCGCAGGTAAAGCAGTTGCAGCTGTTGCGCCATCCCAGGTCCCATCGGTTACACATACTAGCCATGTTGTGGAATAATCTCCCCAGTTGCCCGAAGTAGCTGAGCCGTAATCACCCACAGCCTGTGCCCGCAGGTTTGGATTAAATCCAAAAAAGCAGATTGCTGTGAAAAGAAAAAAGAGTTTAGCTTGTTTCATACAAATTTGTTTATAAATGATTGAATAGGTTGAGAAAGAAAATATTGCCGTAAATGTAGTTAAATAAATGAACAAAATGATGATTTAACTTACAAAATTGAAGTGAAATGGTAATATTTTCAAGAATCTGAAAAAAAATATCAGAAATGGAAAACGACAAATTGTAACATGGGAATTTCTGATAACATCATAGTGTTTTATTCGCCGTTTTCGTGCATCAAAGTTATTAAATAGAAGTTAATTTCCATGTTTTCCTAAAAATTATTTATAGAGCTGAAAGAAAATGGCGAATAAAACAAAGTTGAACGGAACCTATTGCTATGGGAATACTATATTTTCGGGTAATTCCCGGATTTGATTTTATCGATTGAGCTTGTTTTGTAGAAGCATGTATTATATGTTATGAGGGCATGTTTCTTTCGTTTTTACCGAAAGGTTTAGTTCAACGACCGAGACTATGGGCATTGGTGGTCACCGTTGCACGGGATGTTCCATTTGCGGGAGCATTCGCTGTCGCACAGCGACAAAGTGAATCGAAGATCAGCGCAGCTAATGCGGGCGCAAAACCCGCTGAGTGCACAGCTTGTCCCGATTTATCGGGGTCAGCCAGCCTGTGAACAGGCGTGTATTAGGGGTTCGCCATTTTGTTTTTTAGTTATTCTTGTTGTCTAATAACCAGTCAATTGCATTTACCTGTTTCACCCCGTTATGATTTCCTGTTTCGTAATCCATTGTAATAAGTAATCGTTGGTTGAAGTCTGGAATCCTATTAAAAGGTGCGAGTTCTCGTTCAAGTGTTGTTTTCTCTTTTACTGTAAATGCTACTTGAATATACTGTGTATAACCATCTTTATCACGGACAACAAAGTCGACTTCAAGATTATCTGTCTTGCCAATCCAAATTTGGTAATCTCGACGAAGTAATTCAAGAAATATAACATTTTCTAATAAATGTCCAGCATCTGCTGTAAGTTCTTTTCCCAGCAATGCATATCTTAAACCTAAATCTACAAGATAGTATTTTTCCTGAGTTGCCAAATGCTGTTTTCCTTTTATGTCGTATCGGTTTACTTTATAAAACAGAAACGATTCCACGAGTGTGTCAATGTACCTTGTTACTGTTTTATTGTCTATTTTTTTTCCGTTTGCAGAAAGAACTTTTGCAATATTTCTTGCCGAAACACTTGAGCCTATACTGTCAATCAGAAAATGAACAACTTCGTTATAAGACGTTTCATAATATATTGTATGTCGTTTTTGAATGTCATTTTCGTAAATATTTCGGAAAACGGTTTTCAAATATTCGTAAGCATAGCTTTCTCCAGATTCAATAAATCCAACTGCTTCGGGAAAACCTCCTGTTCGCATATAATTAGCAAATGCACGGTCCGGATTTGCTGTTTTTCCGGTAAATTCCAGATATTGGGCAAATGAGAATGGTAAAACATTTATTTCATCCGCCCTTCCTGTAAGTATAGTTGCTAATTCGCTGGATAAAAGATAAGCGTTAGAACCTGTAACGTACAAATCTATGTTCGGTGTAACATATAATCCTTCAAGCAGTTTTTCGAACCCTGGAATATTCTGAACTTCGTCAATGAAAACATAATTCGTTACAGATTCGTGCAACAAAGTTTTGATATAATCGTAAATTTCTTTCCAGCTTTTTTCAGCAAGAAAACGAAATTCGGGTAAATCCATATTTATGGAAATAACAGATACATTCGGATTGTCTACCTTTAATAGTTCTTGAAATTGTTGAAGTAATGTCGATTTACCTGCACGGCGAACACCCGTTACCACTTTTATAAAATTTTTGTCTTTGAGAACAAGAAGTTTATTAAGTTCTTTTTTTCTTGAAATTTTGAGCATAAGAATCATTTTCAATTTTATACTACAAAGATAATAAAATTCCTCAAAATTTAATTATTTACCACTTTTGAGGAATTGTTGCGATGAAATTCTCGTTTTTTTATGGTGACGCCTAATGACCGAGGCTATGGGCACGGGCGGTCACCGTTGCACGGGATGTTCCATTTGCGGGAGCATTCGCTGTCGTGAAACGACAAAGTGAATGCGGGCGCAAAACCCGCAAAGTGCACAGCTTGTCCCGATTTATCGGGGTCAGCCAGCCTGTGAACATACGTGGCGTATTACGGCGAACTTCTTTAATTAGCTTTTCGCTTGCTGATGTTTTTTTCTGCATGTTAATTACCTTTTTGTAAACTTAGTTTTTTCTATTGAAAAACTATACTGTTTTCTTACTAAATCGGTAAACATTTTGCTGAAGATTTACATCAAAACGGTATTTGTTTGGTTTTAATCCTGTAATTTTCTGAGAAAAACAACAATTTTCTCTATTGTCTGTTGTGGCTACTTTATAAGAAGCTCTGCAATACATAAGACTGTCTGCAAAGTCCGGATTTGCAATTCGACCCATTTTTCCGGTTACTACAGCCGTATTAAATGAATGTGTCCACTTCCCTTCTTCATATATGCCAGCTGATGAATGTCCATTTCTTAAAAACGGATCACCTAATAAATTTGTCTGCGACAATGAAGCTTCAGAAAACAGGAATAATGCAAATATTACTAAAAGATAAAACTGTTTCATTGAATTAAATTTTGAATACTTTTCTTTCTCTGAATTGAAGAAAGGAAGCAACTTATTATTTAATTATTAATTTATTTAGGAATTCACCATCACTAGTTATGACTTTAATAAAATAGATTCCTCTGGTTACATCTGACAAATTAATTGTATTTGTAGGATTGTTTATTTTCAGGACATTTTTCCCTGAAAGATCATTAATCTGCACAGCAAGTACAGTATTTGACGTTTCAATAATTAAGTAATTTGATACGGGATTTGGAAATATGAAAATAGAATTTTTTGTCTTTTGGGACTCAATTTCTGTTGAAACTTTATATTCAAAAGCACCAATACAAGGTGTTGAAGCTCTTGTTACTCCTCTTTGATCTGTTGCAGGCACAATGTTGGTTGTTCCATATGTAGAAATACCTGTACCATTTGCAATACCTGTGTTTGATAATCCAATGGTTTTAGTTACACCTCCATTGTCTGACAAAACCGGCATTAAAGTCCCTGTTGTTGTATATGAGGCAAATAAATCCGACGCAGGTGAATAACTAAATGTTACAGAGTTTGTATAAGTTGGACTACCCGTTACAGCTCCAACTATATTTTTTGTACCATCTACTGTTCCTAAAGTTCCCATTGAAAGATCCATTAATGTACTGCTTGAATTATAATTATGCGTGAGAATACTGTTTACAATTGTAGTTTTGCAATTCGCATTACTTGTGGAATGAAAACCACCACCATTTACTGTGTTACTTGTGTTACCAGAGAATGTACAATTTACAATTGTCAAAGTTCCTTGATTATTCCAAACTGCACCGGTAGTCTGACCACTGTTACCATAGAATGTACAATTTGTTAATGTAGAAACAGCCACAGAGTTTGGTATAGCAAAGCCGCCAACTCCATTGGTGCCATTTATATGTAAATTACTATCGAAAGTACAATTTATAAGATCTACTGTCCCCGTAGCTGCTGCATAATTAATTACGGCCGAACCTGTAGTACCTTTCGCTATATTATTTTTAAATGTACAGTCTTTTATGGTGCTTTGACTGTAGGCTGCAATTGCAGATCCATTTCCTGCTGTTGCTGTATTATTTGTAAATACACAATTATTTACAACTGTTGTACCCTTTAAAATACAAGCGCCACCATTGCTAGTTGTTGCTTCAAGATCAGTAAAAGTACAATTATCTAAAGTAACGGATGAACCTGTAGCACTTGCCATGATTAATCCTCCAACATACGTACCCTTACCTTTTGAAACTACACAATTTTTCATTGTTATTGCATAATTAGCATAAACATACATCGTTCCTCCCTGCTGATTTACTGTTCCTGTATTTGAAGATACATTTCCTCCTAATAAACTGAGATTATACAACCCTACACTATTAGAGGTGGAAGTAGAAGTACCAATAGTAAAGACTCTATATGTAGATACTCCCGGACTGGATACCTGTACTGTTGAGCCTTGTCCGTTAATCTTTAAACTCTTGTCAAAAGCTATTTCTGAATTTAACAAAATTGTATAGCCCGAAGGGATTACTATACTGTCTCCTGATTCTGAATCCAAAATGATCTGTCGAAGGCTTCCTACACCACTGTCAGCATCTGAGCTTACAGTTAATACAGACTGTGCAAATAATGTCGTACTTATTAGACTTAACACTAACAATCCAAGCTTTGTAATAATTCTTTTCATTGTATTATATTTTAATAGTAGTTACCAGCTGGCCATTGATTCCACCAGCATTGTTTTCTTGTTTAATAAGTCGTTTCATATTTGTTGTAAGTCAGTCTAAACCTTTTTAATGTCGATTTATATCTTTTGTCCGGTGTTCTATGTCTTTTGTAAGTTAATATATATCCTTTGTAAGTTGGTCTATATCTTTTGTAAGTTGCTCTATGTCTAATGTAAGTTTATCTATATCCTTTGTAAATTACTCTATGTCTAATGTAAGTCGGTCTATACCTTTTGTAAGTTAGTCTATATCTTTTTTATGTGATTTTAAGTAAAACTGCGGTTGTTGGTAAGACAACCGCAGTCTGAGTTTTTGTGTTGTAATTAAATCTTTGCAAAACGTAGTTTGGAAACTAATTTATATTGGGTGCTTGTTGCACCAAATACGGACTTAATATACGATTTTACATCGGACGAAATATCGACAACGCCTGTAAGTGGTTTGTAAAGTAAATCGTTTCGTACTCCACGAGCGGATTCTAAAACAAAATAGGTTTTCATTACTTCGCTGTTCTTAACTTTTAAGTCTGCTAATAAAGCTTGTAAAGTTTCAATTTTCAATTCTTCTTCGTTTGGATTGTAATCCGGAATTGATTGAAGTAATGAAATCAGTTTTTCGAAGTTATCCACTCTTTCATCGTAGCCCATTTGCGAAGCAGAAATTTGATTTACTTCTTTTCCTTCGGCTTCCAATGCTGCTTTTTCTTCGTCAGTGAGTTTTGCGCTGGCTCTTTTGCCTTGTAACTTACGGAAAATAGTTTTTGCAGTTTCGTCAGCCTGAATAGAGGAATTTGAAGACTTTAATGCATTACTCACTTTTGTAAACAAACTTCCGGTTGGTTTAAATGCTAACTCGCGTATATCAATTGCAGTAGAATTTGCCGATTCTGCGGTTTTCAGTGCAATTAAAGACTCGTTAGCTGCTGTTAAAAGAGATTATAAAGCGGAAAGTTTAATGCTGTCTTTTGAAGGATTGTAAGCAGATCCAATTGTAATAACAGCGGAAATCAGAGATTCGAGATTAGTCACATTTTTTGCGTGACTTGTGTCAGAAATAATTGTCATAATCGTTTAGTTAATTGGTTAATAATTAGAGAAAAATTATGCGACAAATATAATTATTCTGTCTGTATTAACAATTCGTTTTGTAAATATTTAGTAAACAAAATTCATATTTAATTTAGAAAATCTAATCTTGAAACTTATGCTGTTCAATTAACTCTCCACAGTGCATTGTTTTTTTTGTTTCAAAATGCAATGAACTACCATAATCAGATAAAAAACAATGTACTGTGACCGCTCTGCCTATTATCAAAAAGCTATAAAAGCCACTGCAAGACGTTTGAAAATAAACACCAACTTGCTGTGGTTTTTTTTGCTTTTTGGGCGATTGGTATAGTGCTGTTGATACATAAAACCTACTTGATGTTAAAATAACTATTCAGTTTTTATTTAGAAATCTAACTTTTGTAGGTGTGGAAAATATTAAAAATAGAGTTTGGTTTTAATTTTTTTTATTGTTTAAAACACTCAAGTGCTTATGGATTAATATTATTTCCAATTTATGTAAACTTTCATATTGAATAAGTAATGTTAGCAAATTTATTGTATTTGCCACCATATATTAATAATATAAAGTATCTTTGCGTCTCAAATAAAGTTAGGATGCGTTTTCCTAATTTTGCCTTTTTAGCTCAGTTCGTAGTGTATTCATTCATAATTATTAGGTCGATGGTTCAAGCCCCTTTATTGTTCATAGAGCGAAAAAAAACTATTGTTGGCGTTTTATTTTAAAATTATTTTCTATGCTTATGTTCGATAACGCAATATTTGCTTCGTTTATCCCTCAGTTTCTGATGTTGGTTGCATATATTTCGTGTCTTATTGCGCCTAATTTCACAAAACATGATAAAGATGTTGATTTTGAAATTGCAGCTAAAAATGTTGTAGTAATACAATCAACAATAAGCTTTCCAACTTCAACAGTTACCTTTTTTCAAATAAATTTAAATACAGATTTATTTGTTCCGAAAATTGAAAATTTAGTACCTACCGCTAATTCGTATCGAAAAATATTTCCAAAAGTTGTATTTGATATTTCCGAAAGAATCAAATTCATCTTTTTTTCACGTCCTCCTCCTTTTTTAGTGATTTAACTTTTCTCTCATTTTTTAGTTTGCAGTGTTTTAGAGCAAAATGTGCTCTTTGAATGTCTGTTAACCTATTATAGTCATACGGAAACTAACCCGTTTTCTATGAGAGATTTCTATGCATTTGATATAGAAAAATCAACTTATTAATTCATCCAAAAATAAATTCTATGCGTAAACGTACCAATTTTTTAATTGTTACATTATTATATTTAAGTAACTGTGTTTTCTCCGAAGATAGAAATATCCCCAAATATTATACTGACACAATAACTCTAAACGAAATAGTAGTGGAAGCCTCTCGTGATAATTCGAAGCTTTATGCCATTCCAAATTCTGTATCAATAATTTCATCAAATCAAATAAAGACAAACGGAATCAATTCATTGCCCGATGTAACTTCAACAGTTGCTAATCTGTTTATGCCGGAATACGGTTCAAAACTCACTTCGCCCATTTATATCCGTGGCATTGGTTCACGCATAAACGCCCCGTCGGTTGGATTGTATGTCGATTATGTTCCGTATTTCGAAAAGGCTGCTTTTAACTTCGACTTTTTTGATATTAACCGAATCGAAGTGTTGCGCGGGCCACAAGGAACGCAGTACGGTCGAAATACTATGGGTGGAATTGTAAATATTCTCACTAAATCGCCCATCGATTATCAGGGAACTGATGTAAGTTTACAGGCAGGGACGTATGGAACTTATTTATTGAATGTAGGGCATTACTCCAAAATTACTCCAAAATTTGCCTATTCGCTGGCGTTAAATTACCGTCACAATGATGGTTTTTTTACCAATGATTTTTTGAATAAGCAAGTGGACAAGCTCGATTCGTATGGAGCAAGAAATCGCTTGGTATGGAATATAAACGATAAATTATCGTTGGAAAATATCTTAAGTTTTGAGTTTAGTACTCAAGGTGGATATCCGTATGCGGTTTACAACGACAGTTTAAAAAAGCCTGAGAAAATTGCTTACAATCTGGAAAGTGGTTATAACCGTAATTTAATTTCAGAAGCTTTGGTTTTAAAATATAATACCAAAAGTGTTGAGTTGAAATCAGTTACTTCTTATCAATACTTATCTGATAATCAGTATATAGATCAGGATTTTAGTATTAATAACCAATTTTTTGTAGTACAGCTTTCAAAACAAAATATGGTGTCGCAGGAAGTGACTGTGCAATCGAAAAACAATGAAAAATACAATTGGAATTCAGGAATTTACGGTTTTATGCAACAATTTGATAATAGTGTTGATGTGAACCGTTTTGCAACAAATACGATATCGATGAAAAAATATGATCATGTTATTAGTGGTGGTGCCATTTTTCATCAATCAACATTAAATGATTTTATATTCGAAAATTTAAATCTGACTGCAGGTATAAGACTTGATGCCGAAACTGATATGCTTTCGTATAAATTTGATAACAACAAAAATAGCGTAATTACAAACGTAGCAGACACCACTTACAAACCGTTAAATTCATTGCAGGTTTTACCCAAAATAGCTTTGAATTATAAAGTGAATACTACTAATTTTTATGCATTGGTGGCTCGTGGCTACAAAACGGGCGGTTTCAATTCAACATTTGAGCGTGCCGAGGATTTGACATTTAAACCGGAATCGAGTTGGAATTACGAAATAGGTGTAAAATCATCCTTGTTTAAAAACAAATTGTTTCTGGAGAGTTCCTTGTTTTATATTGATTGGAAAAATCAGCAAATATATCAAACTGCGCCAAGCGGCGTTGGTTCGATGTTGAAAAATGCCGGGGAATCGGTTAGCAAAGGTTTGGAAATAAGCTTAAGTACGGCTAAGATTGGTGGATTTGAATTTATGACTTCTTATGGCTTCACACATGCAACTTTTATATCAAACGTACTGAATGCAACCACTAATTATAATGGTAATTTTATACCTTATGTTCCGAAAAATACATTAGCAGTACAAGTAAAAAAGACAATTGAAATCAAAAAATCAAATTTATTAAATCGTATAGTGCTGAATACTATATATAAAGGTACAGGGGGAATTTATTGGAACGATAAAAATTCCCATAAACAAGACTATTATAATTTGTTGGATGCCCGAATTAGCTTTATTCGCAGAAATATGCAAGTTGATTTTTGGGGCACGAACCTGACAAATACTTCGTACGAAGCTTTTTATTTTGAGTCGGGAAAAAAATATGTACAAATGGGGAAACCTTTACATATGGGAGTAAAGTTATCAGTAAATTTTTAAAAACATGAACGAGAAAAATTGGCATAAATTTCCAGTATTGTTTAGCTTGTATATCGCACAGTCCATTCCTATGAGTTTTTTCTCAACGGTTGTTCCAGTCATCATGCGGCAAGAGAATTACTCGTTGGTGTCAATTGGCTTGTTGCAATTAGTGAAATTGCCTTGGACACTGAAATTTCTTTGGGCACCACTGGTCGACAATAAAGCCCGAACCACAAAAGATCTCAAACACTTGATTTTTATTTCGGAGGCCTTTTTCGCAATTATTATATTTTCCATTGCTTTTTTCGATTTGCAGACCGATTTCAAACTAATAGTTTTTCTGGTCGTTATTGCTTTTGTAGCCTCGGCCACACAAGATATTGCTGTTGATATTTATGCCATTTTATCGCTGAAACCCTCGGAGCGAAGTTTGGGAAATAGCATGCAATCGGGCGGGAGCTTTGTGGGTACATTTTTCGGAACTGGCGTATTGTTAGTGGCATATCATTATTTTGGATGGTCGAATGTGTTGATGTTGCTATCTGTTTTTGTGTTGATTGCATTACTACCATTGTATTTTTCGCGAAAAACAATTCCTGTGGAAAATGCACACAAAGAACGTGTTACGCTAAAAGATCTTGCTTCGTTTTTTAAACAGAAAGGAAAACTGAAACAAGTATTAGTATTGGTTTTTTATTATTCGGGAATCATCGGCATTATGGCCATGCTCAAACCGTATTTAGTCGATTTGGGTTACGATGTGAAACAAATTGCCTTTATGTCTGGGATTTTTGGGACGTTGACAGCTGCAATTTCTGCTTTTGCAGGAGGATTTATTGTAAAAAAAATAGGTCGCCGCATTTCGTTATTTCTGTTTCTGACGGTTAGTTTGCTTGCCGGCGTTTATTTTTGGTCAATTTCGAACTCAGTTCCAACGATGCAGGAATTATACATTGGAATTGGATTGGTGTGGAGCGCTTACGGATTATCGACTGTAGCCATTTATACCATTGCTATGGATGCGGTGCGTAAAGGCCGTGAGGGGACTGATTTTACCATTCAGATTGTGATTACACATGTAGGCAGTTTGCTTGTGGCTACTGCAAGTGGAAAAATAGCTCATGAATTTAGTTATATTGGACTATTTACTGCTGAAGCCATTATTTCGGCACTTGTCTTTTTTATTCTTTTGTATGCTTTTCCTAAGTACATGACAAAAATTTAAAAATATCTATATCTGATTGAAAACCAGCATTTAAAAGCACCAATGCAATAAAAGTGAGACCATATTTGAAGAA
>SAAL01000092.1 GCA_009929445.1 Bacteroidia bacterium | reverse complement strand
AACATACCAAATCAAACCTTATGAAGATGGACGAAGAACAGGCTGAACTTTATAATATAGTCAAATTTTTATAGGGTGTCCCATTGACGAAAACAGGAGTACAGCCATAACTATCTACGTTGATGTCTTTTGAGGTTGAGTGTTAATTTATTCTAAATCAATTTTTTATTCATGCGTTTTATTGAAAAATTCATATTGTTGTGTACTGTTTTTCTTGCTGTTGTACTGTTTTTTGTTCAATGTGGGAAAGAAGATCCGGGTACCGGAATCGAACCCATCGTTGGAACTGTAGCTATCAATCCGGCAAGCTTTAATACCCTTTCCTGGGATACCAAACAATTGGATATTCAGATTTCCTGGTCAAAAACAACCTGGAGATTAGCCAAGTCAACCGGCGATATTATTGAAAGCATTTCAGTAGTATTGGGAGGAAACGCATCATCTAATGGAGAAACTGCCGTGAAGATTAAATTGTATCCGAATACATCTTCGGCAGAAAGAAGCCAGGAACTTTTACTCACCAATTTTTCCACCAAAGAAATTATAAAACTGAAAATTACACAGCAATCATCTCCGGTTTCCACCAAAATCACATTAAATCCTTCCGTTACTTTCCAAAAAGTAACCGGTTTTGGCGGAATGCTCAATCCATCCTGGACAGGAAACAACCTGCGTGATGCCGAAGTGCAGAAACTCTACGGCGATTTGGGTTTCAATATTATCCGGATGATGCTCTATCCAAATCAGTCGGACTGGGGATTGAATACAGCGACTGCAAAAAAGGCTCAATCGCTGGGAGCCATTGTGTTTGCTTCACCCTGGACGCCACCCAAAGAACTGAAAAGCAACGGTTTACAGTCCAACAAAGACGGAGCCTACCTGCTGCTCGATAAATATGCCGATTACGCCACTCATCTAAAAGCATTTGTTGATTTTCAGAAAAATCGCGGACTAAATATTTACGCTGTTTCCATTCAAAACGAACCAGATTGGAAAGTGGATTACGACGGTTGCTCGTGGTCTGCAGCTCAAATGCTCAACTTTGTAAAAAATTACGGAGACAAACTTGGCGCGAAAGTAATTGTGGGCGAAGCAGTGAATAATAATAATAAATCGTACACAAATGCGGTGTTGAATGATGCGGAGGCGGTGAATAAATTCGACATTGCTGCTACGCACCTTTACGGAAGCGGAATTTCCGATGACCCGCTGGTTCGCCAGAAAGGGAAGGAGTTTTGGATGACCGAGCATCTCTTCAACGAAACGAATAAAACTCCGTCTGATCCAGAGATAAACTGGACGTGGAAACCCTCATTGGATATGGTGGCAAAGGAAATTCACGATTGTATGGCCGCTAATTTGAATGCCTATGTGTACTGGTATTTAAAAAGATATTACGGCATGGTTGCCGATGCCGACAGCAAAAGCCTTGTCGCCGAAGGGGAAGTGACAAAAAGAGGTTACATCATGGGGCACTATGCCAAATATGCAACCGGCAGAACCCGGATACAAAGCAGTATCCAAAATATACAACAACTTACAAGCGATTTGTTGGTAACAACTTACGTCGGAACGAACGAATACACCGCCGTTATCATCAACCGGAATGCAACCGGACTTAGAATAGAATTGACAGTACCTTCGGAAATCACTTCATCGTCTGCCATTGAAACTAACGAAACAAAAAATATGGCAGCAATTGAAACAAAAATTTCTGATGATAAAAAAGCAGTTACTGTCGGTGTATCGCCAAACAGCATTGTTTCAGTGAGCATGAAATATTAATATAGAAAATCATGATACATCCATTAGCGTAATTACGATTTTAGACGTACAAAGGATTGATTATTAATAAGATAAGCTTTACAATCTATTATTAAAGCTCAATAATTCCCCCTTCAGGGGGTTAGGGGGCAGATATAAGAAAATTATGAAATCAATTATTATAGCCGGCATTATGTTATTAGCAACATTTGCAATGCCTCTTCAGGCGGCAAAACCACTAAAACCTTGGAATAAAGGAGCTTTTGAGACTCAGAAATACCGAAATGTATTCGTAGAAATGGGGTACAAATCGGAAGCGGTGTATGCTAAACTGGATGAGATTTTCAACTCTCTTTTCTACGGACCAAACAAGATTTATTTTGAAGTTGGGGATTCGATGGCATACATTTCTGACATCAAAAATCACGATGTTCGCACGGAAGGAATGTCCTACGGACTGATGATTGCCGTTCAGTTAGATAAAAAAGAAATATTTGACCGGCTGTGGCGCTGGGGAAAAAAGTACATGCAGCATCAGGAAGGGCCGATGAAAGGGTATTTCGCGTGGAGTTTGAAAACCGACGGCACGCGCAATTCACAAGGACCTGCTTCTGACGGAGAACTTTACTATGTCACGGCACTAATCTTTGCTTCGAATCGCTGGGGAAACGATACCGGTATAAATTACTTAGCCGAAGCGCAGAATATCCTCAATTGCTCAGAGGAAAAGAATGGTGAAAAAGGAGTTCTTCCTTTGATAGACCGTGAGCATCAGCTGATTACATTTGTTCCTGTAGGTTTTGGAGCCAGATTTACCGATCCTTCCTACCACCTACCTGCATTTTATGAAGTTTGGGCAAGATGGGCTGAAGATGGTCGTGCCGATTACTGGCGTGAATGTGCCGTGAAAAGTCGTGAATACTTGCATAAATCCATTCATCCGGTGACCGGATTGAATCCTGATTACAACAATTATGACGGAACTTTGCTCAATAGCGGACGGATTATCGGTGATGCATTCCGATTTGATTCCTGGCGCGTCCCGATGAATATTGCATTGGATTACTCATGGTCAAACGTAGATAAAAAATGGCAGCAAAACTACGCCAATACCATTCAGAAATTCTTGTATTCCAAAGGATTGACCACTTTTGTAGATCAATTTAATGTGGATGGTACGGACGTAAAAGAAATTCTTCCTGCCGGCGAACACAAAGCTTTGAGGCATTCGCTTGGCTTGGTAGCAACATCTGCTGCAGTTTCATTGGCTGCAAAGAATAAAATGAGCCGAGAATTCGTCGATCAGTTTTGGAACGCAAAACACGAACCGTATGAAGACGGCTATTTCGATGCTTATTACGATGGATTGTTGAGGTTATTTGCATTTATGCATTTGAGTGGGAATTATCAGATTATTTTTCCCAAAAAATAGGTAATAGAAACTAAACCCGTTGCTAACGACACTACAGAGAATGTTGTTTTTCATGATGTTATAAACTATTTAATTGCTTAATAAGAATTACAGTTGTTTGCGTTGATTATGACCGTTTTACATCAGCCTTAATTAAAACATGAAAAAGATTCAAAATAAACTGTTTGTTTTTGTGTTATTCTGTATTTTGTGTGCAGGATGTTCAGAAGATATACCTAACCCGGAGAATCCTTTACCTCCTAAACCAGATGAAGAAACACCTGTTGTGGTATCTAAGAATAAACTTCCAAAATTACATGTTGACGATCGTTTCCTTAAAAATGAGTCTGGTGAAAATATTACCCTGCATGGATTTGCGCAAACATACAGTCCGTTTTTCAACCAAAATGCATGGAATAATTACAGCGTATCCGGGTGTTTAACATATAACAAACGGATGATTGACCGCATTATGGGCACCGGATGGAAGATGAATTTTGTGAGAATGCACATGGATCCATACTGGAGCGACGACCCAACTCAGGCATCTGTTCGTTATGAGGGGCATGAACGTTTTTCTCAGGAGCGGTTCAAGAAATACCTGGACGAAGTGTTTGTTCCAATGGCTGAACATGCCATCAGCAAAGGGTTATATGTGGTGTTGCGTCCCCCGGGCGTAAGTCCGGGAAAAATTGCGCCGGGAGATGATTACAATAAATTTCTTGAGTTAGTATGGGACATTGTGTCAAAACATCCTAAAATCAAAAATAATTCCGATATAATGTTTGAACTGGCTAATGAGCCTATAAATATATTGGGACCAAATGGTACGTATGCAAGTAGCGGACAGGGGCACTTTGATCAGATGAAATTATTCTGTCAAAGCATTGTTGATAAGATTCGGGCAAATGCCGATAATATAATTTGGGTACCGGGGCTGGCCTACCAGTCTTCTTTCAGTGGATTTGCTAATAATCCGGTTAAAGGAACAAATATTGGTTATGCTGTTCACGCATATCCGGGATGGTACGGTAGCGATACCGAAGAGGCAAGTCCGGAGTTGGGAGGTTCGATGGGAGGAGGATATGAGAGTTTTCAGCGTGGGTGGAATGCACAGGTGAAACCCGTAGCAGATATTGCTCCTATCATGGTCACTGAAATGGATTGGGCACCCAAAAAATATGAAGCATCATGGGGCAAAAGTTTTACCGGAGTGGTAGGAGGTTCTGGTTTTGGAGCTAATTTTAAATATATCGCAGACATAACAGGGAATGTGAGTTGGTTGATTTTTACCGAATGTCATCGCCTTGCTGAGTTTAATGATATTGCAGGAACAGCCGGAAATTACACTTTCCTGAATGATCCTGAAGCTTGTGTGTGGCCAACATTCCACTGGTATAAAGAATATGCATCAGGTAAAGAGGATTCGGTAACGGAAAGTGAATTAGCAAAGATAGAAGTTGTAGGCGTGAGCGGAAACTTGACAATGTTAACCGGAGGAGACAGGTATTTGATTGTAAATGCAATTTACAACAACGGCACATCTTTGCCGGTTACATCAAAAACAGTGTTCACAACTTCAGACCAATCTGTTGTAAGTATAAATGAGAATGGAAGGTTGATAGCATTAAAAGATGGATCAGCAACCATAACGGCCACATTTACACCTTCAACAGGAGTTAGTAAACAGGTTAGCTTTACTGTTTACTCAACTACCTTTCCTCTGACTAAAGAGTTGTTTAATCCATCTATTTTTGCGCAAGGGACGTTCGACGAGGAAACGCGAACCTTAGTTACCGGACAATGGGGCTTTGGAGGATGGTGGTATAACAAAGGAGTAGATTTGTCAAAATATAAATACCTCATTGCTGAACTTGGCAACGATAACAATAGCAGTGTCTCTTTCAGACTTTTTGATGAAAACAATTATTGGTCTCAGCCGGCCACGTATGATTTTGGCAACTCAAGAAAGGTAGTCGTGGAGCTTGGGAACATGTATAAAAAAATAAATGGAGTACAGGTCAAACTTAATCCGGCGCAAATCTATATTATTGGCTTTTGGTCATCGGGTGGCAGTCCGATAATCATAAAAGGTGTTTATCTGTCGGATAGTCTTTAATAAAAATCCGGGTTGGTGCTTACACCATTATTTTAACTATGGTAGAAGCAATGAAATTTGCTCAAAAAGCAATGGTTGTTTTCGCTTGTTGTTAATAATATATGTGTTGAATTTTTATTAATAATGTATTTTATATGAAGAGATTAGAATTTTTACAGAAAGAGAGATTTGCGATTTTTTTCATCGCAATGTTCTTATTTTCCGCAACCGGATTGATGAGCCAGACTAAAACAGCTCCGAGAAAAAATCCATCAGAAAGATTTGTCCATAAATCAATAGGAAATCCCTATTTACCGCTTTGGGAGCACCTGCCTGACGGCGAACCGCGCGTATTTGAAGATCCTGATAATCCGGGAAAATACCGTGCTTACATCATTGGTTCGCACGATTTGCGTGTAAATAGCTATTGCGGACCCGATATCCGCGTTTGGTCGGCACCGGTAGAAGATCTGTCGAGTTGGCGCGATGAAGGTCCCGTTTTTACATATTTTATTGATAACCAATGGGACGTAATGTATGCACCTGATTTGGTAGAAGTAAAAAGAAAAGACGGCACCAAAGAATATTACCTTTATCCGCACAGCCGCGGTCCGCACAGAGAAGCAATGGTAGCCAAAGGAAGCCGTCCTGACGGCCCATTTAAGCCCATAAATCTTACCGAAGATGGAAGAAGAACGCTTCCCGGCAGTATTCTCGGTTTTGACCCGGCCATCTACGTTGATTATATCACGGATCCAACCGATCCTGATTATGAAATTGGTTTCAGAGCATACGCCTATTGGGGTTTTCAACGTTCATTAGCAGCCGAATTAGACCAAAAAACAATGTATTCACTCCGTCCCGGTACAGAAATTATTCCATATTTCCTGCCATCCAGTGCCAGATATGGTGTTATCCGAGACCCTGAAGGAACAAAATATCCCCAATTATACGCGAATGAAGATCCGAAAAATTTCAATTTCTTTGAAGCATCATCCATCCGGAAAGTTGGGAACAAATACATCACGGTTTTCAGCGGTTATTCCGGACCTGAATATGGATTAGGAAGTACTAATTCTTCGTTGCGTTATGCGGTTGCCGATTCACCGCTCGGGCCCTGGAAAAGCGGTGGCGTTTTGGTTGACTCGCGGGGACCTGTTTTGAATCAGGACGGCTCGGGATTGCAGACCACCAGCGGTGGCCACAACACGCACGGCAGCATCGAAAATATTAACGGCCAATGGTACGTGTTTTATCATAAACCACCAAGGAATTTCGGTTTTGCACGTCAGGCTGTGGTGGCTCCGATTACGATAGAATGGGATGAAAAACCAGTAGCAGAAGGCGGTAGCGCAGTAATCAGAGCGTATGATCCTTATGCAAAAAATAAAATTTGGACAGCAAAAGACAACCAGGGAAGAGAATACAAGGGTGCTGAAATTACGTCGGAAGGCTTTCATATCTACGGGCTTGATCCGTACCAATATTATTCTGCAGGCTATGCAAGCTACCTTTCCGATGTCAGCATTCAGCAAGATTCATGGGATATTTGGGATAATCACATGCCGATAACAAATGTGAAAAACGGCCATATTATCGGGTATAAATATTTTGGATTTGGAGGACTTAAAAAAGCTACCAAAGGTCTTAATGCTTTCAAAGGAACCAAAAGAGGGAATAAAACAGAATTCAACTTGTTTCTCACTCCTAAAACTTCAAAAAGTTTCAAAGTAAATGTGTGGTTAGACGGTCCTTGGGACAACGATACTTGGAAAGGGAAAAAGATAGGTGAAATTATTGTCCCTGCTAATTCGAAACAGAACGTAACAAAATTTACTGTAAATGTTTCTAAATCAGTAGATAAATTGAAAAAGAAACACGCGATATTTTTAGTTGCAGAAGGCGATGGATCGGAAGAACTGTTCGATTTAAGCGGACTTGGTTTCAGCTCAAAGAAAAATAAAATTGAGCGTCCTATTGTACCGACTGTTTCTATTTCTGTGAACGGACAAAAGATTGATTTGCCGAAAACACCCGTTAGATCTACCAATGAAAACGGAATTGTTGGGTACGATATTTACGAAGCAACCTATAAACTACCTGCTGAAACGACAGTCATACCTAATTTGACGGCATCAGCTGACAATAACAATGTGAAAATAAAAATAACGCAGGCTGATTCTGCAACCGGAACAGCAAAAGTAGAATTTGATTACAACGGAGTTGTAAAGACCTATAGGGTTGTTTTCACAAACAATTAAAAAAGCTGCAAAATGATGAAGAATAAAGTAATATCAGCCGTTGTGTTTTTGATGGTTTTGGTGCTTTCGAATGCTCAGAACCCAATTATTCAAACCATGTACACTGCCGATCCGGCACCGATGGTGTACAATGGCAAACTGTATCTCTACACCAGCCACGACGAGGATAATTCCTCCTGGTTTGTGATGAATAACTGGAAACTTTATTCTACTACAGACATGGTCAACTGGACTGATCACGGCGTGGTACTTTCATACTCTGATTTTTCATGGGCAAAGGGTGATGCTTGGGCGGCACAATGCATTGAGAGAGACGGAAAATTTTACATGTACGTGCCAGTTACATCCCGATTAAATAACCGCCCTGCGATTGGAGTGGCTGTTGCAGATAGTCCTTACGGACCTTTCTACGATCCGCTCGGAAAACCGCTGGTGCAAAGCGGTCACGGTGATATTGACCCCACCGTATTCATTGACGATGACGGACAAGCGTACCTCTACTGGGGAAATCCGAACTGCTACTACGTGGAGTTGAACGAAGATATGATTTCTTTTAAAAATGATATTGTACGGGTTCCAATGACCGAAGAATCTTTTGGAAAAAGGGAAGGAAATG
The DNA here is from genome assembly GCA_009929445.1 of Bacteroidia bacterium. Taxonomy (GTDB): domain Bacteria; phylum Bacteroidota; class Bacteroidia; order Bacteroidales; family Paludibacteraceae; genus UPXZ01. The sequence continues at coordinate 5,469 of SAAL01000092.1, read as the reverse complement.
TGAAAGACCGACCGACTTTGTACGAGGAAGCACCTTGGCTCTACAAGCGGAAAGACATGTACTACCTGCTTTGGGGTGGCGGACCCATTCCCGAACATTTGGGTTATTCAACCGGCAAAAGTCCGAAAGGTCCCTGGAAAAATCAGGGAGTTTTGATGCCGACTGAAGGAAGGAGTTTCACCAACCACCCTGGAATCATTGATTACAAAGGGAAAACTTACCTTTTTTACCACAACGGAGCACTTCCCGGCGGGCACGGTTTCAACCGCTCGGTGTGCGTGGAAGAAGTCAAATTCAACAAAGATGGAACCATACAGCCGATGAAAATGACCGAAGGAATCCAAAGCGGACTGGAAACTTTGAATCCATACAGAAAAAACGAAGCAGAAACCATCGCTTTTTCCGAAGGAGTAAAAGCTTCTCAGAATAAGCAGGTGGGCGTATTTGTGAATGCGATGCAGAATAACGCTTACATAAAAGTGAAAGGCGTTGATTTTGGAACTCAGGGAGCATCCCGATTTTCAGCTCGCATAGGCACAACCATCAACGGAGGTGTGACAATGGAAATCCGCCTCGGAAGCAAGGATGGAAATCTTATTGGGAAGATAAGAGTGCCGATTACAGGCGGTGACGATCGTTGGGATGTGGTGAGTACCGATGTTGAAAAAGTTACCGGAACGCAAGACCTGTATTTTGTTTTCAAATCCGATAAACCGGGAAGAATCATGTATTTCGATTACTGGATGTTTTCAAAATAGAAAGGAATAACCAATGAAAAAACTACTTAAAAAACTTATAGTTGCAACTTTCCTCTTAATTGGAATTGCATCAGCGTCGGCTCAGAAAGCCGAAAATCCAATCGTATTTGCTGACGTGCCGGACATGTCCATCGTAAGGGTTGGCGACACCTATTACATGAGCAGTACCACCATGCACATGAGTCCGGGTGTGCCCATTATGAAATCGACCGATTTGGTGAACTGGAAACTCGTGAGTTATTGCTACGACACACTTGACGATGTTGATGCGCTAAATTTGAATAATGGAAAAAATGCCTACGGAAGCGGTTCCTGGGCAAGCTGCATTCGCTACGTCAACAATACATTCTACGTATCCACTTTCGCAGGTACTACCGGGACAACCTACATTTATTCCACCAAAGACATTGAAAAAGGACCCTGGGAGGTGAAAAAATTTAAGCCTTCCTACCACGACCATACCATTTTCTTTGATGACGACGGAAAAATTTACATGATTTGGGGAGCCGGACGATTGCGAATGATTGAATTGAAAGAGGATCTTACGGGAGTGAAAGAAGGAACGGAAAGGGTTTTGATTGAAAATGCCAGTGCTCCTGCCGGAAATAATATCATGCTGCAGGCGGAAGGTTCGCAACTTTTCAAAGTGAAAGGAAAATACTACCTTTTCAATATCACCTGGCCCCGAAACGGGATGCGGACAGTCGTTATTCACCGGGCTGACAAAATCACCGGCCCTTATGAAGGACGCCTTGCTTTGCAGGATTTGGGAGTTGCACAGGGAGGATTGATTGATACGCCAGACGGTAATTGGTTTGCATACTTGTTTCGTGACAACGGTGCTGTGGGACGAATTCCGTACTTAGTTCCTGTGAAATGGGAAGACGGTTGGCCTGTATTGGGAGAAAATGGAAAAGTACCGGTTTCACTGAATCTGCCTGCAAGCAAAGGGTTGATTCCGGGAATTGTTGCTTCGGATGATTTCAAAAGAAAGAAAAATGAGCCCAAGCTTCCACTTGTATGGCAGTGGAACCACAATCCGGATAATTCTAAATGGGATGTCAACGGGAAAAAAGGTTATTTCCGTCTGACAACCGGACGCATTGATAGCGACATTCTTTCGGCGAAAAATATGCTTACTCAGCGTACCATCGGCCCAACCTGCGTAGGCGAAACCAAAATCAACGTTTTCAAAATGAAAGAAGGAGATGTAGCTGGCTTGATGTTGCTTCAGGCAAGGTACGGTTACGCTGGTGTCAAATTTGAAAATGGAAAAAAATACATTGTGATGGTCAATGCCGGCGGTGATAAACCTGAAGAGGTGGAACGGATTCCATTGAAAGGCAAAAAAGTTTATTTCAAAGCCACGTGTGATTTCACCAATATGCGTGATTTGGCCGATTTTTACTACAGCCTTGATGGAAAAAATTGGAACAAAATCGGAACTCCGTTGCGTATGAGATACACGCTTCCGCACTTTATGGGCTATCGTTACGGTTTGTTCAATTATGCCACTAAAACCACAGGCGGTTACGTAGATTTCGACTATTTCAACATCAATTACAACAACTAAATATCATGAGAAAGATTCAAAAAAACTTATTTCTGCTTAGCTTGATTGGGTTAATGACCCTGAATCCATTGATGGAAATGAATGCGCAAAGAAAGTCAGCAACTAACAATCCGATTTTCACTAACTATGTCTATCAGGGTGAAGATCAGGTGTATGAAAATAATCCGCTGAAGCCGGATGAATTCTACAATCCCATTTTGCAGGGCTGTTATCCCGACCCGTCCATTACCCGAAAAGGCGATGATTATTACCTGGTTACATCTACTTTTGCCATGTTCCCGGGAGTGCCAATTTTCCACTCCAAAGATTTGGTGAACTGGACACAAATCGGTCATGTGCTCGACAGAAAATCGCAGCTGAAAGTGCAGGATACAGGCATCAGTGCCGGAATTTACGCTCCTTCCATCAAATACAATGCTAATAATGAAACGTTCTACATGATTACCACGCAGTTTGCCGGCGACATCAACAACATGGTGGTAAAAACAAAAGATCCGTTTCAGGGCTGGAGTGAAGTTTACAAGCTAAAATTCAACGGAATTGACCCGTCGCTCTTCTTCGACGACAACGGAAAAGCCTACGTGGTTCACAACGATGCGCCGGACCGTGGAAAAGAACTCTACAACGGTCACCGCGTGATTAAAATCTGGGAATACGATGTGGAAAATGACCAGGTTATTGCCGGAACGGATAAAATTATCGTGGATGGCGGTGTGGATATTTCCAGAAAACCAATCTGGATCGAAGCTCCGCACATTTACAAAAAAAACGGCATTTACTACCTGATGTGTGCCGAAGGTGGAACAGGCGATTGGCACAGCGAAGTGATTTTTACGAGCGAAAATCCGATGGGACCCTACGTTCCTGCTCCGAACAACCCGATTTTATCGCAACGCTACCTCAACTCAAACCGCGCCAACAAGGTGGATTGGGCAGGTCATGCCGATCTGGTGGAAGGTCCTGACGGAAAACATTACGGTGTTTTTCTGGCCATTCGTCCGAATGAAAAAGGACTGGTAAATACCGGTCGTGAAACGTTTATCCTCCCCGTGGACTGGAGCGGCAAATATCCCGTGTTCGAAAACGGACTGGTACCCATGGAACCGAAGTTGAAAATGCCGAAAGGTGTGGAGAATAAAACCGGAACGGAAGGATTTTTTCCCAACGGAAATTTCACTTTTGCCGACAATTTCACATCACCAAAACTTGATTACCGCTGGATTGGGATGAGAGGTCCGCGTGAAGATTTCATCACCACCTCTAAAAACGGATTGAACATCAAACCTTTTGCTGTAAGCATCAAAGCAGTTGCACCGGTTTCTGCACTTTTTCAGCGCCAACAGCACCAGCACTTTACCGCCACGACTACGATGAAGTTTACTCCAAAATCGGAAAATGAACTGGCCGGATTGACCTGCTACCAAAGCGAACGATTCAATTATGTGTTTGGTATAACGAAAAAAGACAAAGACTTTTACATTCTGCTTGAAAAAACGGAAAAAGGACAATCCAAAATCATTGCAAGCGCAAAAATTGATGTGAAAATGCCAGTTCAGCTGCAGGTGACAGCCAAAGGCGACGAATACAAATTTAATTATTCTGTGGATGGGGTGAATTTCACAAATCTGGGAGGCACCGTGTCAGGCGATATCCTCTCAACCAACGTAGCCGGCGGATTTACCGGAAGTTTAATCGGACTGTATGCTACAAGTGCCAATGATGCTAAGCCGTAACAAGATATGAGATAAAAAAGTGTGGTTATCAGGAACTAATTTAAAATTCTAAAAATAAAATTATGTACAAAAGAAACTTTATTACAGGCATTATTCTGCTGTTGTTTCTGTCTGTAAGTGTTGATGGGCAAAACAATACCAAAGCAACAAAATTAAAAGCATTGAAAGAGGCCTATACTGGAAAATTCCTGATTGGAACTGCAAGTGATTTGCGGGGATTCTCTGATGCTGAGTTGGCAAATATCAAGATGCATTACAACGCTATCACTCCTGAAAACTCCATGAAACCGCAGTCGCTCCATCCTTCAATGGATAAATACAACTTTGGAATTGCTGATTCTTTGGTTGACTGGTCCACGAAAAATGGTTTGAAGGTTTGGGGACACACGTTGCTGTGGCATGCTCAAACGGCACCCTGGTTTTTTCAGGCCAATCCTGAACTGGAAGAAACGCCGAGACCAAGGCCTGCTTTTCAGCCGAATCAGCCCAGAGCTCCACGGGATCCCAATGCTCCCCGCCCCAGCATGGCTGAAATGTGGTTGCGAAGCGTCAGCGGACCTTTGGCATGTCGTGACGTTGCTTTGGAACGTTTAAAAAACCACATTATGACGGTAGCCGGACGTTATAAAGGCCGCGTAATCGGATGGGATGTGGCTAATGAATCGATAGAAGACGGAGGCGATGGTACAACTGAAAATTTGCGTAATTTCAGCTGGTACAAGATTGTTGGACCCGATGTGCTGACCCTGGCTTTCAAATGGGCACGCGAGGCAGATCCTGATGCAGAATTATATTACAACGATTACAATATTGAGCAGGGCGCAGTAGAAAACAAAGGCAAACACGCCAGTTCGATGTTACTTCTCAAACGTCTTATTGCAGAAGGTGCCCCAATCACCGGCGTGGGTATTCAGGGACACTGGCACCTGGACACAAACCTGGAAGATGTTGAAAAAGCCATTGAGAATTACGCATCCCTTGGATTGAGGGTTGCTATTACCGAACTTGATGTTACTGCAACAGGTAACAACAGTGGCGCCTTCGACGTGAACACAGGCAGAAGAGATATTCCGGCTGAAAACTATATAAAGCAAGCTGAAGTTTACGAAAAATTGTTTGAGATTTTTATGCGTCATTCGGACGTGATTGACCGCGTAACGTTATGGGGAGTAAGCGATACCCGTTCGTGGCGTCGTGGACAGGATGCACTGTTGTTTGATGGAGAGTTGCAACCCAAACCGGCATTTCATGCTGTAATTGAAGCAGGTAAAAAAAAATAATTGCTGTTTTTCAAAAAAACAATTCTTTGAGTCCACTCCGAAAAGTCATAATTTATAAAAATCTAAGATTTTTATCCTTTGTGTCGAAATTAGATGTGTTGATAATCAATTAGATATAAAATTAG
>SAAL01000189.1 GCA_009929445.1 Bacteroidia bacterium | reverse complement strand
GATATTTTTAAACTATTGTTATCGAAATTAAATAAAACAGCACGAAAATTCAATAAAATAAGACTATTGTTCTCTATGTTTTAAAAGTCGAGACGAGTTATATATTAAACAGGACCTAATTCCCCGTAGGGGATATATTCCCTGCGGGAAAAATATAACCGATAAATTCATTCTATTGAAATAGATGTCCTACGAACAAAAATTATTTCGAACTCACGTTAAATAATAAATAATTGCGATAATCATCTGAAACAGCCCAATACTTTTACAAATTTGTTTTCATAGGAATTGAATTTTTCTTTAGCTAAATATGCAATAAATATTCTCTACCTTTGCAAGCATGTTAAGCGACTTTATCAGCAGGAAAATCAGAGAGGAATTTGGTTTCGAACCGACCGGACAGCAGTCAGTTTTGATAGATCTGCTGGGGGCTTTTATCATGTCCGCCGATTCCGAAAAGGCTTTCCTGCTGAAAGGATATGCAGGAACGGGAAAAACGAGCATTGTAAGTGCGCTGGTGCGTGCTATGAATGCTTTGCAACAAAAAACAGTACTCCTTGCACCCACCGGTCGAGCAGCCAAAGTGCTTTCGGCCTATTCCGGATTTCCGGCTTATACCATCCACAAGAAAATCTACCGCCAGAAATCCATTACTGATTTTCGGTTTCAACTGTCAGACAATCTTCATAAAAACACGCTTTTCATCGTCGATGAGGCTTCCATGATTTCCAATACTCGTCTGGATGCATCTTTCGGCAGTGGCCGGCTGCTGGATGATCTGATCGAATACGTGTACAGTGGCGATGGTTGCAGTCTGTTGTTGCTGGGTGATACCGCACAGCTCCCGCCGGTGGAGCAGACACAAAGTCCGGCACTCGAAACCGAGGCGCTGAAATCATTCGGTTTGCATGTGGATGAGTTTGAACTCACTTATGTGGTTCGTCAGGCACTGGAAAGTGGCATTTTGTTTCATGCAACCAATCTGAGGATGCATCTGGCACAGGAAACTACCGGCGAGCATCCGAGATTCAAATTAAACACATTTGCAGATATTCAGCGGCTTGCCGGGATGGAACTGATTGATACCATCCAGCGTTCGTACAGCGGGGTGGGTGTGGAGGATACCATTGTGATAACCCGCTCCAACAAGCGGGCAAACCTCTACAACGATGGTATCCGCTCGCGGGTGATGATGCGCGAAGAGCAACTCTCAAACGGCGATTTGCTGATGGTAACACGGAATAATTATTTCTGGAACAAACCCTATCCCGAAATAGATTTTATAGCCAACGGCGATGTGCTGGAAGTTACCCGCATACGGAAACACCGTGAAATGTACGGCTTTCGGTTTGCAGATCTCTCGCTGCGTTCGCTTGATTACGGATGGGAAATTGATGCCCGCGTATGGCTGGATGGATTGACGGCTGAAAATCCGGCACAGATGAATGAGATGACAAACCGGCTTTTTACGGCCGTAGCCGAAGATTATCCGGAAATAACCAACAGAAGGCAGCTGGTGCGAAAAGTGCTTGAAAACGAGTTTTTCAACGCCCTGCAGGTGAAATTTGCCTATGCAGTTACCTGTCATAAAGCACAGGGCGGACAGTGGAAAAAAGTATTTATTGACCACGGATTTCTGCCCGACGATCAGATAAATGCCGAATATTTCCGGTGGCTTTACACAGCTTTGACCCGCGCTACCAATCAGGTTTATCTGGTAAACTTTCCGGACGAATGGTTTGTTTAAAAGGTTGGTTATGAAAAAGCCGTGAGCAGTCAGCTCGGAACACAGAGTACAGATCACAAAACTCAAAACTCAAAACTCAAAACTCAAAACTCAAAACTAACATTTATCATCTTATGTTCGATTTTTTAGATCAATATCCTTATTTACTGCCCGTTATGATTTTTTTCGGGCGTATTTGTGACGTGACGCTTGGTACACTTCGCATTATTTTTGTTTCTAAAGGAAAAAAAGGGATTGCACCTGTCATCGGTTTTTTCGAAGTGTTCATCTGGATTGTGATCATATCACAAATTCTCTCCCGGGCAAGTGACCTCATAGCTTATCTTTCTTATGCAGGTGGTTATGCTACAGGTACTTATGTGGGCATTTTAATTGAAAATAAGCTGGCTTTTGGTGTGTTGCTTTACCGGGTTTATACCAAAGAAAACGGTTCCACTTTAGTTCAACTACTCAATGCAAATGGATTCGGAGCAACTTTGGTAAGGGGCGAGGGTTCGGTCGGTAAGGTAGATGTGATTGAAACCGTAGTGGCACGTCAGCTGATGAAAAAAATAGATAAATTGATTAAAGAATTTGATGAAAACGCATTCTACGTCACCGAAGATGTGCGTACTGCTCAAAACGGCATTTTTCCGAAAACAGCCAGCATTTTCAATCGCTGGAGACCCGGAAAATAAAAGACAGGAAAAAAACATACAATACTGACTTTCAATATCGATTCAAAGTCGAAAGCAGAAAAATGATTTTTTTTCTCAATCTGTTTTTTGTTGTACAATGAGTTGATAACAATTTCTGTTTATTAATTTATATGATTATCCGCAAAGTGTCCTAATTAAAAAGTAAGATAGTTTACGTTTGATTTTTAACAAAAATAGTTTAAAAACAATTTGTCTAATTGACTGA
>SAAL01000091.1 GCA_009929445.1 Bacteroidia bacterium | reverse complement strand
CACGGGCAGCACTTTCTGAATGAGGGCAGCCAGTCCGAACAGATTCACTTCAAACTGCCTTCGGGCTTCATTCAGGGGGATGGCTTCGGCAGGCCCGAATGATCCGTAGCCGGCGTTGCTTATCAATATGTCGATCCGGTTTTCGGAAGCAAGTATTTTGCCGACGCATGCATCAATGGAATCTTCATCAGTTACATCGAGCGATAACGGAATAACACCGCAGGATTTCAGGTCCTCCATTTTTTCTGTGTTTCGGGATGCTGCATATACTTTGTACCCTTTTCCGGATAAGAGTCTTGCAGCTTCTTTTCCAATGCCTGATGATGCTCCGGTGATTAATACAACCTTTTGGTTATTCATACAATTGAGGAAATTATGTGATTTTATTAGTTTATAAAAATTGATTTTCAGTAGTTGATTTCCCGGATAAATGCAGAAAAATTAAAACTGAAAATTGAGTTTCAAACGTTTGAAGGGATGGGAATGTTCACCTGAAAATCATAGTTTTGTAAATTCTTATCGAAAAGTAAGTTGTTATTTATGAAAAAATGAGGGCAGAAACACGCATGAATTTATCGGGAATGAATTTTATTGAGTATGGTTTTTTTAATGCCGTTTCCGAAAAAGCAGGAGTGGATGTTTTCCTGCCTTTGATAAAAGTAATATCGTATAATATTTTCAAAACAAACATGACATTATAAATAATATTTATTATATTTGTGCCAAATTTAATTTTTACTTTTATAATACATACAACAATGAAGCGGATTTTTACCATTTTTATGCTGGCACTGCCATTTATTGTGTTTTCACAAACAGGCAAATACCTGGAATTCAACGGAACAGATCAGTACATGCAAATCCCTACGCATGCTGATTTCAATGTACAAACATCCGAAAGCTTTACCATTACTGCCTGGGTGAATGTAATCGAGTTCAAAAACAACAATGCCCGATATATTACAAAACGTCTGCAGGGTACAACTGTAGCCGACAAATCGGGTTACGAATTGTGGGGAGCAAATTCGGCAGCTCAGTATTATGCACTGAATACTCCAAATGCATCTAACAACCACAACAATTCACTTTCGGTATGGCCAACCTATACCGGTTCACTCAACAAATGGACGCACATTGCTTTTGTGGTGGATCGCGCGGGAGGAAAAATGTATGAGTACATCGATGGTGTGGAAGTGGCAAACTCCGGCACCAAAGACATTTCGCCCTGGGCCGTAAACAATGCCTGGGACGTGTATGTGGGTTGTGGAATTACAGGAACTACTGCAGCTTCACCAACTCAGTATTTTCGCGGACAAATGGACAACCTCCGGTTCTGGAAAAAAGCGCTTTCGCCTGCCGATATCATTGCCGATAAAACTGCAACTGTAACAGCTGAAACCGCCGGACTGGTAGCAGCCTACGATTTCGAAAACATTAACACCACCACGCTGAAAGTTCCGGATATAAAAAACGCACATGAGGCAACACTGGTAAATTACACGTTCAGTGATAAAACAATCATAAAAGTCACTCAGGATGTAAACTTTACCGGACGGGGCAACGATAACGAGGAAATTCTCCGACTGGAAGTTACCCCCGCCGGAACTTCCATAGTAGAACTGAAAGAACTGGTGATGAACATGAACGGTACTACCGACATAAACGATGTAGACAGCATAAAAATATACACCACAGGTGGAGTAACACGTTTCGATCCGCGAAAACCAGCCGGCACGCTGATAGGAAAAGCAGCCGCAGCCACCGGAGATATTACCATACCGCTCACCGGAATGCTGAATATTAATGCGAATTATTTATGGGTTACCTATAAACTGAAAGAAACAGCCAGCGAAGGCAACAAAGTGGATGCTGTCCTGGTCTCGTTGACTACCAAAGACGAAACTGTAATCCCTGCCAACGGCAATCCTGCCGGTTTGCGTACAATATTATTGCGCCGTACCCTGATTTACGGACCCGGCGACTATAGCTCCACCAACTACCGCATTCCGGCTATTACCACAGCAGCCGACGGCTCGCTCGTAGTGCTTACCGATAAACGTAAACTCGGTTCAGGAGACCTTGCGGCCAACATCGACGTGGTGGCCAACAGAAGTACCGATGGCGGTAAAACATGGTCTGCTCCTGTAACGGTTGCACTGGGAACAAGCTCATCGACAGGATTTGGTGATGCAGCCATTATTAAAGCCAACAGCGGGAAACTGGTAGCACTTTACGTGGGTGGTCCCGGATTCTTTAATTCAACTCCAACTGTTCCTATCCGATCTTATATCTCTACAAGTAGTGATAATGGTGTAACCTGGTCAGCGCCACGTGATATAACCTCACAGATTTATGGTGCAGGTTGTGCCGATCCGGTTCGGGCTGCATGGCAAGGATCTTTCTTTGGCTCAGGCCATCAGTTGACGTTGCGCAATGGCCGACTTATGGCTGTAATTGCTGTAAGAGAACCCTCCGTAAGTGGTATTCAAAACTATGCCGTTTACTCCGACGACGAAGGTGAAACCTGGAGTGTTTCGAAACGTGCTCTATCGGGAGGCGACGAAGCCAAAGTTGTGGAACTGAACGATGGCTCCATACTCATGAGTGTTCGCACAAGTGGCAACCGCTTATGGACAAAATCCACCGACGGTGGCGTTACCTGGGGAGCGAAAAATTCGTGGCCTGAAATCTGGGGCAATGCCTGCGATGCCGATATAATTCGTTATACTTCTACAAAAGATGGATTTGATAAAAACAGAATTCTTCATACACTCCCCAATGCTTCTGATCGTACTAATGTAACCATGTGGGTTAGCTACGACGAAGGTTCAACATGGCCTGTTAAGAGAAGTATTGCAGCCGGTCAGTCGGCTTATTCCTCAGTTACGATTCTGCCCGATGGAACGATTGGTGTTTACCTCGAAGAAGACGGGTCAATACCTTATAAAATGTATTTCCTTAATTATTCGCTCGAATGGCTGACCAACGGTGCCGATAAATGGCTTCCTGTTAATACTCTCATTACTTCGAATCCGGTATTTTCGTTGGCTGCCGGTAAATATACTGAGGATAAAACACTCACCATTACTGCCGATGAAGGAGCAACTATTCGCTATACTCTTGATGGATCAATGCCAACCAAAACTTCGGCTGTTTATACTGCTCCGATTCAGATTACACGTTCAATGACAGTGAAAGCTTTTGCACAAAAAGAAGGTTTTGGTAATAGTTCGGTAACTGTTGCCGATTATATTTACGGATGGGACGTACCCGGACAAAACCGTGGCACAATTGACCAACGTTACTTAATTTCAGCTAAAACGGAAGGTGCGGATGTGAATTTGAATTTCGCAGCTTCATCTCCTCCTGCTACTCATTTTGTTTCGTACAACAACGAGATAATTGAAGCTAAAACCGGTTCGACTTTCACACTTAAACTGAATGCACTCGAAGGTCAGACCGATGGACTTCAGTGGTGTCAGGCAATTATTCTGATCGACTGGAACCGTGATTACGATTTTACCGATGCCGGAGAACGAATTGCCATTGTCGGAAACCGGTCGATGGATAACGGTGCTGCTGTTCTTAATATTTCACAAGCTATAGTAGTGCCTGTAGGAGCAGTTGTTAACCAGAAAACCCGCCTACGTGTGGTTTACTCTGATGGTTGGCGTCCGACTTCCTACACCGATTATGGATTTGATCCGGTGGATAAGGGGCGTATATACGATTTCGACCTGAAAATAATCGCTTCAACCGGTGTTGAGCATGTACTGGCCGATCTGCTGATCGCTTTTCCGAATCCTGCCAGGAACATGGTAAACCTGAATATGCCTGTAGCCGGAAAATACAACGTATCACTTGTTACATTGGATGGAAAAACGATTGAAACAAAAAGTGTTATTCTCAATGATGCAGCAAAATACACCATCGATCTGTCATCCTATACTTCAGCTGCTTATCTGGTAAATGTGATTCATGAAAGCGGATTTGAAAAATCTATCAGAATATTGAAGCAGTGAAAATAGTTTTTCCTCTGTAAAAATAAAAAAGAGAAATGCAGCAATGTCTTTCTCTTTTTTGTTATTCAGGCCGCTATTCACGGCGTGACTCCAGGTCACCCCGTGAATAACAACGCGGGGAGAGGCTTCTTTTTTCTGAAAATTCGCTATCTTTGTAAAAAAAAGAACACAATATGAATATCGAAAATCTGTACAAACTCAAATCGCGGTTTGTTGCCCGTAAGGTGGGAAACGAAGTGGTGGTAGTACCGCTGGTAAATAATGTGGCGCAGATGGAAAGACTCTACACCCTCAACGAAACTGCCGGATTCCTGTGGGAAAACCTGAACGAGACCGCTACGGTTGAATCGCTGAAAACCGCACTCCTCGAAAACTTCGATGTGGAAGATTCCGTTGCCGAACGGGACATTCAGAACTTCCTGGAAAATCTGAAAAAACTCGTATAGTCAGGGTTTTGAGTTCTGTCTTGCCCGAGGCAGACAGGGTTCAAGGTTCCGTGTTCTGTATTCTGAATTCTGTGTTCCGTGTTCTGAATATCAGCTTTTAATCATGCATCCCAATCAGTTCATTCTTTTCAGATGATAAAAAAACATTTCTATGCCACACCAACTATATCTTTCCATTGCGGGTTTTTCAATTTGCCTTCATGCTGAGTGTCAGCTGATGTTGGATGATGGATTCACGCATTTTACCGTTGATTCTACTCAGGAAGCTGATATTACGATCGAATGCAGGAACAATGATTCGTTGCCGCCTTTTGAAAATGCAGAGAAAGTTTTCACTTCTGCCAATGATGAATTAAAATTCTACGAGATTTATCGTCGGGGCGACGACCTCATTTTCAGGGTATTCGACCAGCTGAATCAAACCTGCATTCAGCAGACTGCTCTTCTGGATGGCGGACTGAAACGCTGGATTATCTGGTCGGAAGAAACGGACGGCGTGCTTGAACCGTTGGTTTTCCCCATGGCGCCCATTTTGCTGCATTATGCCGTTCTCACGGCCGATGCGGTGATGATGCATGCCTCCGGCGTGTTCGACGGAGAGAAAGGCCGACTCTTCAGCGGGTTTTCCGGTGCGGGCAAAAGTACTATCTCCGGTATCTGGAAGCAGCAGGGAAACCTCCTCATCAACGACGACCGGCTTATTATCCGTAAGGAAAAAGGGGAGTATTTCATGTATAACACACCGATGTATTATCCCGATGATAATAAAAAATCGCCCCTTCATGCCGTGTTTCTTATCCGGCATGCACCCGAAAACGTGATTAACCGGATGGCAGGTGCTGCGGCAGTAAGCAGTGTGATGGCTTTCAGCATTCAGAATAACTACGATACCCGTTTCGTACAGCATCATCTCGACTTTTTTGACGACATGTGCACTCAGATTCCGGTGTATCAGCTCGGATTTGTGCCTGACGAAAAGGTGGTAAACTTTATTAAAGAGAAGACACGGTGAGAATATCTCTGTTTCTGCACCCGGTCCAACGGCTTCTGCACCCGGTCCAACGGCTTCAGGCCGTTTGACCGATTAAGAAGGAAGCGGTGCTGAGTTTGTGAAACGCAACAAACCGCTTAGAGCGGCAGTGCAGATTCCGGGTAACGCAACAAACCGCTTAAAGCGGTTGGTTGCTGGTGCTAAAGCGGTTGGTTGCTGGTGCTGATAGGTTGGTTGTTCGTGCGGCTTCAGGCCGTTTGACCGATTAAGAATGTAATTAAATATTTAATATGTTTTTCGAAAAAGAATGTATCTATCACGTTTATAACAGGAGTAATGAAAAACTGTTTTATTCCAGGGAGAATTATCTTTTCTTCCTTAAGAAAATCAGATTTCAGGTATTGCCTTATGCTGATATGATTGCTTATTGCTTGATGCCAAATCATTTTCATCTTATGCTGAGGGCAAATGAATCGGGTGTCGAAACGTATGATTCATCCACTAAAATAAATGTTCAGAAATTATCACAAGGGTTGGGTAGTCTTATCAGTTCCTACACGCAGGCATTAAATATTCAGAGAAACAGAAGGGGAGGCCTTTTCGCACACAGAACAAAAGCTAAATTGCTTAACGGGGTTAAAGATGATTATTTGTTGAATTGTTTTTTATACATTCACCAAAATCCAATTGAAGCAGCAATTGTTGATAAACTCGAAGATTGGGAGTTTTCGTCCTATCTTGATTATATCGGGAGAAGAAAAGGTACGCTCGTAGATGTAAATCAAGGTCTTGAATTGTTAAATATTAGTGCAGCTGATATTAAATATATCATTGATTTTAAAATTCCTGATATATCTGATGAGAATTTCATGTAACTTGCATCCGGTCCAACGGTTTAAGCATCCGGCAGGTCCAACGGCTTCAAGCCGTTTGACCGATTTCCGAGTTACGCAACAAACCGCTTAGAGCGGTTGGTTGCTCTTGCTAAGCGGTTGGTTGCTCGTGCTTTGAGCGGTTGGTTGCTGTTGCTAAAGCGGTTGGTTGCTGGTGCTGAAAAAATTAAATTTATGCGTAAAGAATCCAAATACAACAAATCCCTGATTGACCTGGCAGAGGTGCTTCTGGAGGATAATAACACGCTGAGCATACGTGCGAGCGGTAGCAGCATGTATCCTTCGCTGAAAGAAGGCGATATCTGTTATGAGCAAAAATGTCCTGTCGAAGATTTAAAAAAAGGTGATATAATTGCCTGCAGAAAGAATAATTTTTTTATAATGCATCGTCTCAAACGATTGTCAAAAAGGCCCGACGGAAAATATGTCATTGAAATGCGGGGAGACAATGTGTTGCATTACGACCCGCCATTCGATGAAGAAGAGTTTGTAGCAAAACTCCTTTATTTCAAACGTGACGGAAAGATTCATCAGGTCGATAGTCCATCCATGAAATTCAAAAAATTCATTGATGATTATTTTCACCCGGTTTCATGCCGGTTCAACAAAGGCTTGTTATTTACAAAATATGCTTTTTCTGTGATCAGAAAGCAAAACAGTTCTTTGTTCACCAATCTCCGTCAGTTGATTCGGGGTAATCAGAGCCAGTTTCGCTCCAATGCGCTCATTGCGGTACTCAAAGGCATTGTTCCGATCGGCATGCTGGTAAGCATTAAATTTCTCATCGACTTTCTGACCCATTCTTCGTTCGGGCAGCCGGAGCAGAAATTACTCTTTTTCGCCTTGCTCGGTGTCACTGCGTTGCTCTTTCTGGCCGGGGGAGTGCTCACGCAGATTGGAAACTATACCGCCGAGAAGATGTCCCAATCCGTTACCCGCCGGGTGTACGACGAACTTCATCAGAAGCACATCCGCCTGCACCTCACCGACTTTGAGAATTCCGCTCAACTGGACCGCATGCATCGTGCTGTTCAGGAAGCTTCGTACCGGCCTGTCCGAATTCTCAACTCAGCCCTTGGCTTAATCAAAACATGCAGCGCCGGAATACTCCTGCTGGCACTCTTTGTAACCATACGGTGGTATCTGGTCATTATTTTGCTTGTGGCGGTACTACCTGAAGCCGTTTTCAGAATGGCATACAGTCGCAAACTGTACCGGATGAAGGAAAAACAGGCTCCCGACGAACGGGAAAAATCGTATTACAACAGGGTAATAACCGGTTTTCCCTTTGCCAAGGAAATACGCCTTTTCGACTTTCCGGATTATTTCATCCGACTTTTCAACCGGAAACAGGACCTGCTTTTCGACGAGAAACTGAAGCTCAGCCGGTATGAACTCCGTACCTCCATCCTGGCACAGGTATTCGCAGTATTGCTTATTTTTTCCACCCTCGGCATCGTGTCGTACCTCAGCATTGCAGGCATGATGACCATCGGAACGGTGGTGCTTTTTTTCTTTGCCTTTCAGCGGGGATACTCCATCCTGAACGAGTTTTTCCGTTCGGTTACCTCGCTTGTGGAAGACAATTCGTTCCTTCAGGATTACCTTTCTTTTCTGCAAATACCTGACGTACAATCAAATAAAGTGATCAGTCCGAAACCTTTCCGCCTCGAAAATGAAATCCGATTCGACAATGTAAGTTTCCGGTACAGCGAAAGCGATCGCGATGCATTGCGAAACGTAAACATACGCATTCCGGCCGGTAAAACTGTGGCGCTGGTGGGTGAAAACGGTGCCGGGAAATCCACATTGGTGAAGTTGCTCTGCGGATTCTACCGCCCCACCGGAGGCGAAATCCTGCTCGACGGTGTTCCTGCAGGTGAAATAGGGCAGGTGGAACTGCTGAGGGGTATCACTGCTGTATTTCAGGACTTTGCGCTCTATCAGGTTTCAGCGGCCGATAATATAATGCTGGGTAATTACCGGAAACCGCGTAACATGACTCAGATGAAGGAAGCTGCTGCCGAAGCCGGCATTGCAGAGACACTGGAGAAACTTCCGCAGGGTTACGACACACGCCTTGGACACCTTTTTGGCGAAAGTGAGGAACTCAGCATCGGACAGTGGCAGAAAATGGCGCTGGCACGGGCTTTCTACCGCGATGCACCGTTGCTGCTTATGGACGAACCTTCCAGTGCCCTTGATGCAAACGCTGAACGTCAGCTGATTGAGAGCCTCAAAGCCCTTGCCCGGAATAAGACCACCCTCATTGTCAGTCACCGGCTGTCCACCGTGCAGTGGGCCGATATCATCTACCTGCTTCACAGGGGTGAAGTGGCCGAAACCGGCACTCACGAAGAACTGATGCAACTCCGCGGAAGGTATTACCGGTTATTCAGCAAAAACGAAAACGGAGTTGAGTGAATGAAGTTTTAAAGTTTCACAAGTTCATATCTATATATAAATCAGAAGAATATGAATCAATTATATCTGGTAATAAGATGGATATATGTTTTTTTAAGGAACAGGGGCTTCCGCCCCTTACACCCCGACTAACTTTTTGTCTTGAAACAAAAAGTTAGCAAAAAAATCAAGACTGCGCCCGCTTCACTCGAAAAATTGGCGTTCGACCGGCTAAATCGTCCAAACTCGCCTCAACAGTTTCTAAATACGAAACATTTGAGCAGGCTCAAATAAGGACGATTTTTAACGCCGCTCTCTCCAATTTTTCGGCTCTCCGGGCGAGGTCACTTGTTAGCAACCTTCTCTGCTGCAGGTTGGTAACAACCGGCGAAAGTTAAGTTAAGTTTTATAAGTCCTGAATTCTGAGCTTGCCTGCTTTTGAAAGGCTTTTAAGTTGTTTATTAACCATTTTTTATTGAAATGAACATTTTCGAAAATCCATCCACACAGCCTTTTCAGCAGCCCGATCCTGACAATGCGACCGGCAACTCCGGCACGCCTGTGCCAACAGCCGACGGCCGGCACTGGCTGGCAGCTTATGTAAAGATGCATCACGAACGGAAAACGCGCGATATGCTGAACGCAATGGGCATCGAAAACTTTTTGCCCGTACAGGAGGAAGTGCGCCGGTGGAGCGACCGCCTGAAAAAAATGGAGCGTATCCTCATTCCGATGATGATATTCGTGCGGGTGAATGCAGCCGAACAGCGGCAGGTGATTCAGCTGCCTGCCGTAATCCGCTACCTGGTGCTTCGGGGTGAGCACCGGCCAGCCATTATTCCCGATTACCAGATGAACCATTTCCGCTTTCTGCTCGATCATGCGGAGAATACAGTCACCATTGAGCAGGAATTGCTTGTTCCTGGCATTTCGGTTCGCGTGGTCAAGGGACCGCTACAGGGGCTTGAAGGCATTCTGCTCACTGTGGAAGGCAACTCACGCATCGCGGTGCGGATAGAACAGCTCGGATATGCTACCGTAGATATGCATATGGGAATGGTTGAGATAAACTCTTAAATCCCGCATGAACGGGATGATTTTATTAAGATAATTGATTTTAGTAAAGGTAATATGTGTAGTTCATATATACGTTATTGATCATTTTTTTAATAGAATTAAACATGGTGGCTTTGATTAATAAGAATAAGGTTATATTTCCTGTATTTGCATTTCTACTAAGGTTGAAGATGAAAAATAAAGTTATTGATAAATCTGAAAAACCTTATTTCCAAGTATATATTTACCTTAGTAGAAAATTTATGTATATGATTTTAACCTTATTAGTAATATGTATTTTTAGTAACCGCCATTTTTAGTATAAGTAAACTGTGTCGTATTTTGTTAATATACGAATAGATATATTTCTTTTTTATCGAATGGTTAAGTGCTAAAAATCGCCGCATGAAGGGGTGAACTTTTTTACCGGTGGGAACTGAAAGACAGCGGTATTTCGGTTATAATTCAAAAAAAAGTGCAGGAATTGCAGTGATTACACCGGGAAATATTGTTAAATGACCCAAAAACGCTATTATGTGTTAAATAAATTAAAAACTAAATGTTAAACATGATTGCATGAAAATCATATATCAAAAAATAGTATACTTTTGCACGTGTATCAATGTTTGTATCAATTTTTTCTGAGAGGAAAAAAAAGAACCAACTCCGCAAACAGGCATACGAAGCTGGTTCCCAGCAAAAACTTCTAAGAAGCAGTCGCGTCAGTTGTAGGAGACGAAGCGACTGTTTTTTTATTTTCTGCTATTTTTTTTGAAATTGTTCTTCGCGTTTTATCCAGCATCTGGTATTCACTCAGAAACGCTTCCAGTTCATTGGTCAGTGGCATATAGTCCTTTTCGGGATATCTGATTTTACCCAGTTCTATGGATTGTATCAAATTGCTAAGTGCGTTGACCGCCGATTTTTTGATAGCTGCTGTCCGCATCTTCGGAGTCTCCGATTTGAATGCAACTATCTTTGTTTTACACAATGTAATATTTTGCTGAATCATTTTCAGCTCGTCGAAATATACCTTCAGCCCCACTGTCTGCAGTGCCATCCGCAGCGGTTCATTCTCCTCAATAGTACGAAGCATTTGAATAACAATCTCCTCCATCTTTTTATTGTTGTTGGTGATTGTGTTTCGCACATATTGTTTCAGAAAAGGTATCACTACTTCCTGCTGCGTTGTCAGCGAATCGACCTGAGCACGTTCGAGCGCCGAATAATGAATGTTAACCACGCCGAGAAGCTTTTTTCGGGCTTTCCGTTGTTTTTTCAACTCTTTCATTGCCGGATGCGTCAGATTGATTTCTGTAAGTTCCGCGAGTTCAGATTCCTGATTCAGTAATTGATCACACCATGTTTTTAGGTCCAAATCCACCGTGTCGTATTTTTTCACTATGGCATTTACACCTTTGATAAGCGTTGGGGTCTCCATCTTGTGGATTCTCCCGTATTTATTATTTTTCAACATAATAAAATAAAATTTGTAAATTAATATTATAATTATTACGCTGCGCTTTCATCAACGGCATTACTGAAACAGCCTGTTTATATTTCATCGTGTCAAAGATCGAATTACGCAAGCGTAACCCTGCGAAAATGCAAAAAATCCATTCTTCACCAATTTCGCACTGCAATGTTAGTGAATATTTTTTAAATAAAACGAAATTTTTTTATAAAATATTTCGACAAATTTTCAACAAATTTCTAACAATAAGTTCAATCCATTGAATATCAGTAATATAAATTAATTGAATGTTGAAAAAGTTTTCCAAAAAATAAATATTTATTTTCAGAAAAAACGATTTAACAGTCGAAAAAGGCGGCTTTTACCTACAAAAAATAAATCCGGCCTTTCCCCGCGAGAAATCCGGCCTCTCCCCGCGAGAAAAAATCCGGCCTCTCCCCGCGACAATTTCCATCCCGAAGAGATTTTGCACGCCCCTCTCCAAAAGAGAGGGGAGGAAGATTCTTTTTCTAACTAGGGGCTGCTGCCCCCATTTTTTTTATCCGGAGCAATTGGGTTAGTCGCGGTATGATCACTCATTTTTTTCCGGAGCAATTGGGTTAGTCGCGGTCTGATCACCCCTTTTGTCCGGAGCAATGAGGTTAGTCGCGGTCTGATCACCCCTTTTATCCGGAGCAATGAGGTTAGTCGCGGTCTGATCACCCCTTTTATCCGGAGCAATAAGGGTAGTCGCAGTTCGATCAACCCTTTTTTCCGGGATTTTTGTGCCTGTTTTGATGAGTGAAGTTGCATTATCTTTTGTCTAATCACCTGATAATTAATGCAGAATAACGATTTTATGCAACTTGTTTATCGCCGTTATCTATCGGACAATTTCATTCACAGAAGCGGTACCAATACGCCTTGCCGTTTTTTACGAATACAGAGGCACCTGTCATTACAGATAATTATCTTTTTTTAACTCAGACTGAGGAATTGAATTAACGGGTAAAACATTTAATAATCAAAACATTAAGTTTTAAGTTTCAAGCCAGCTGTAATTTTTTAATTTTATATCAGAATTGTATTAAACAGTGCTTTTTAAATACAAATAAAAATGGTAACTTTGCATGAATTTTTGCTATTCCGGAATGCTGTTCATTTTTGTTGATAAACGCGATTCCAATGTAAAATCATGGCATGCTGATTTTTTACTAACCGGCCTTATTTTAAGTAGTTTACAGAACATTCAGTATGCGTTTTTTCAGAGACATGATGTATTCATTTCGGTCCTCTGCAAGCGCAGGAATCTGGTAGCAGATACGATAGCGTATTCACATACGATGTACTGCATCCGGACGGTCGGTTTTATTTCTTTTTTTCTATCTGCCAATGTGACAGGTAGTCACGAAGTGTGCCCGGAAAGTCCGCCTGCTCTTTTTTAGTGATTGGGTGACTCCGATTCACCCGCTCACTTACGCGCAAATTTGCATAAAAATGCCTTATCCGTGTAAATCCTTCAAATCCGCATCATCCGCGTACCGACTAAATCAGTAAAATCCGCGTCATCATCGTACTAAATAAAACCCAAAAGCCTCTGTCCAACCGCTATCAGCAGCAGGGCAGCCAAAATACGAAATAGAATATGAATATAACAATTGTAGGTACCGGATACGTAGGATTGGTCTCCGGAACATGTTTTGCAGAGTTGGGCTCCAATGTTACCTGCGTGGATGTGAACGAAGAAAAGATTGCAAATCTTAAGCAAGGCATTGTACCCATTTACGAACCCGGACTGGACTCTATGATCAGTAAAAACGTCAATGCCGGACGGCTTCATTTCACTACGCGGCTACATGAGGTGATTGAAGACACTGAGATTGTATTTATAGCTGTAGGTACACCATCCGGTGAGGACGGAAGCGCCGACCTGAAATATGTGCTGGACGTGGCACGCAGTATAGGCCGTTCCATCAACAAATACCTGGTGGTAGTGGTGAAAAGTACTGTACCGGTGGGCACTTCGCTGAAAGTGAAACAGGCCATCCGCGAAGAGCTGGAGAAAAGAAATGCCGACGTGGAATTTGATGTGGCTTCCAATCCTGAATTTCTGAAAGAGGGCGACGCCATCGATGACTTTATGAAACCCGACCGCGTGGTGGTTGGCGTGGAAACGGAAAAAGCCCGTAAATGGATGACCCAACTGTACCAACCCATGTTACTGAATAATTTCAGGGTGATATTTATGGACATTCCATCGGCAGAAATGACCAAGTATGCAGCCAATGCCATGCTCGCCACCCGTATCAGTTTTATGAATGACATTGCCAATCTGTGTGAACTCGTTGGCGCCGATGTCAACATGGTTCGCCGCGGTATCGGGAGTGACAGTCGGATTGGAAACAAATTCCTATACCCGGGATGCGGTTATGGCGGGTCCTGTTTCCCGAAAGACGTGAAAGCGTTGATTAAAAC
>SAAL01000090.1 GCA_009929445.1 Bacteroidia bacterium | reverse complement strand
GTAGGTTTTGAAAACTTCAAATAATTTTTGTAAGTAATAGAATTACAGAGAATTAAAAATAAATTCCGGCAAAATTCGATTTTTGTCGGTCAATAGTGAAAAAAAATAATATAAAAAATACAGAAAAATCTGAACAGCGCACCAAAACTCCCCCTTCAGGGGGTAGGGGGGCAATTATTTCTGCTGAATTTACTGTCAGCAACACCGATTACAAAAAATGTCCCGAGGGTTCAAAGCCCGAGTATGCGTTTATCGGACGTTCCAACGTTGGGAAATCGTCGTTGATCAATATGCTTTGCAATAAAAAAGGGTTGGCAATGACTTCGTCGAAACCTGGTAAAACGCTGTTAATCAATCATTTTATCATCAACAACGAATGGTATCTGGTTGATTTACCGGGTTACGGCTATGCCAGTACCGGAAAAAATATGCGCGATCAACTCAAAAAAATGATCGAAAGCTACATCCTTGAGCGCGAGCAGCTGGTGAATCTTTTTGTGCTCATTGACAGCCGGCACGAGCCACAGCAAATCGACCTGGAATTCATGGAATGGCTGGGTATCAGCGGAATACCATTTTCAATCGTATTCACCAAAATGGACAAACAATCGGCTACACGCGGAAAAGAAAATATTGAGTCGTACAAAGCAAAACTCCTTGAAACCTGGGAGAATCTGCCACCGGTATTTTTGACTTCGAGTGAGAGTAAGTTGGGTAGAGAGGAGTTATTGGGGTATATAAATCGTCTGAACATTGATTTGTTTGATTAATGTGATTATGTTGATATTTTTACTGAAAATAAAAAAATAACACGATTAATGATGTCATTTCGACCTTTTTTATTTTCATAAAAATCATATATATCTTATGAATCGAAGTTCAGACAATTGATAGGTTTGCAAACGTTTGCAATTCTCTTTTATTCCTTAAATCTTATACATTACATTTTTTTACTGGAAAATTAAGTAACATTGCACGATATTCTCGTAAGAAACGAACAATTAAATGTTGAACAATTTAACAATAAACGTATAACCATGTTAGACATTCAAAAGAAAAAATCAAATCCGTTTTTTGTGCTTCTCAGCCTGCCTTCCACAGCCATGGGTTTTGCTTTGTCTGTACAAATATCGGCGCTGAGCTGGATACTTTCCACCCGCTACGGACTCGAAATTGACAAAATCGGTATTGTGTGGGCTGCCGGACCCATTGCAGGTATTATTGCTCAGCCACTCGTGGGATTAGTTTCGGACAAAATGTGGTTTCTGGGCGGGCGTCGGCGTCCGTGGATAATCATCGGCAGTCTGCTCGCCGCACTTATGCTGCTGGCGCTGCCCAATCTTGGAATTATCCAAAGTATTTTTGCCAGCGGAAACGATCCGAAAGCCGGCTTGCTGGCCATTGCCATTATCGTGGCGCTGCTGCTTGATCTTTCCATCAACGTAAGCCTCAACCCTACCCGTTCGCTGGTGGCCGACTGTACTACCATGAATGAGCGAAGCAAAGGTTATACCTGGATGCAGACCATTTCGGGTACATTTGCAGTTCTTGCCTATTTTATCGGTGGTATATTAGGAAATATGGTGCTCATCTATGTTGGAGCGGCCATCACTTTGCTTGCAGCCATTATTCCGGCTTTACTTATTGAAGAGCCCAGAGTGCTTAATAATGTAAGTGAAGAAACAAAACCAAAATCAGCTTCTACCGGAAAAGACATCATCATGTCGCTGCTTCCGCTCACCGGATTGCTTATTTATGGTGTTTATGTACTCGTTTCGAAATTGCTTGGAATCGATTTTTCTGCCCAAGTCAATGTTGGAAGCATGAGTTTCGGCATTGTGGAATTTATTTGTATAATCATTCTCATTGTAACATCTATCATGGTGCTCACCAATGCGCTGCGAATACCGAAAAATGCAAATGATTATCAAAAAATTCTGCTTGCACATGCATTTACATGGGTTGGAGTACAAACCATGTTTATTTACGCATTTTTCTTTCTGACCAATAAAATGGAACTTGGCGAAGCTGCCGGAAAAGTAAACTCGCTGGCTTTCTTTATATTAAGTCTTATCAGTGCCATACTGCCTGCCTTTGTACTCAATCCGATAGCCAAAAGAATCGGAATGGTACGCACTCACCTTATTGCCATTTTCATTATGGCCATAGGTTATTCGGGTATTTTCTTTTTTGCCCGGTCGGTTCCGGTATATTATCTGTTTATCGCCATTGCAGGTATCGGATGGGGTTCGGTGGTTTCGTTGCCTTTTGCCATCATGAGCGAACGGGTGGATCAAACCAAAATGGGCTTGTACATGGGCATTTTCAACCTCTCGGTGGTGCTTCCGCAAATGGTTGCGAGCTTCAAAATGGGAGAAATTATCAATCATTCTTCCGATAAAGGCGTTGTATTCCTTATCTGCGGCATCACATTATTTATCTCTGGAGTGCTTTGGTTGTTTGTAAAAAATGACAAATCAATTGTACAGAAATAATTGAAAAAATCGTGTTATCTTTGTGGAATAAAACCGCAAAGTATCACTCAAAAATTCAATGAGAACCGCGGAAAAAAAATCTGCGGTTTTTTTTTGTCCCAACAGCCCTGCTTCATGAACAAAAAGGTATTTATACTTCCATTTCTGGTTTTGCTTACACTCGTTTCGTGTACAAAAAAACACGGTGAGCAAGTTGCAACTGTACCTTTGGATACCTTGAAACCGGAATATGCTCAGGGATTCTCAATCATTGAATACCGCAATTACAAAGAAGTTATCGTGTACAGTCCGTGGAAAAACGAAGAAATATATGCCCGTTACTACCTGGTAAATGATGAAAATAATACAACTCCCGATAATGGAATAAAAATTCAAATTCCGCTGAAATCACTTGCTTCCACATCGGTTACTCATCTGGAATTTTTGACCTTACTCAATGAAATACAGACCATTACGGGCGTTTGCAATCCGATTCTGATATACAACCACACGGTTCAAAAAAATATAAAAGCCGGTAATATTACCGATTTGGGCGACGCTTTCAGCATGAATGTAGAGCGAACTCTGATGCTCAGACCCCAAGCCCTGATGATGAGCGGATTTAATCAGGCAGATGCCAACGCTGTGCGTGTGCAGCAAGCCGGCATTCCGGTGATTTACAACAACGAGTGGATGGAAACCTCACTGCTCGGTCGGGCTGAATGGATAAAATTTGTAGCCGCATTTTACAACAAAGAAGCCGAAGCCGACACCATTTTCTCAGGAATAGAACAGCGTTATAATGACATGAAAGCAAAAGCCTCCAAAGTTTCCCGAAAACCCAAAATCATGTCCGGCAACAATTTCCGCGGTACGTGGTACATGCCCGGCGGCAACAGTTTTATGGGCAAACTTTTCAGCGATGCCGGAGCAGATTATTTCTTTGCTAACGATACCACCACAGGCAGCCTGCCGCTTAATCTTGAAACTGTTTTGAAAAATTTTGCAGAAACAGATTTCTGGCTTAATACGAATTACAGTTCCATCGGAGATTTGATAAAATCGGACAGCAAACACGCGCTTTTTCGTCCGGTAAAAACAGGAAAAGTATATAATTTCAACAAACGATTGCTGCCTACTACAGCCAACGACTTCTGGGAAAGTGCCGTAGCACGTCCCGATTTACTGCTCGGAGATGTTATTGCCATTTTACATCCCGATATTTTGCCGGATTGGGAGTGGGTTTATGCTGAAAAACTGAAAAAATAATCATTACAACCGAAATAATGATACAACTTCTCGTTTCTGATAAAATAAAGCTCAAACAACTGCAGATAATCGATGCTACAGTTATTTTCAACACCATCGACACCCAAAGGCAATACCTGGGCGAATGGCTGCCCTTTGTTGAATCAACAATTACCGTGGAAGATACACTGAATTTTATTCATTCGGTCAGTGAAACCCCGGAAAGTTTTCGTGAACTCGTTTTTTGTATCAATTATTGCGGAAATTTTGCAGGGCTGATAGGTTTGAAATTCAATCCTGCCGATAAAGCTAACCGACGTACTGAAATAGGTTACTGGTTATCAAATGTTTATCAGAAAAAGGGCATTATCACCGAGTCGGCAGCCAAGTTGGTAAATTACGCTTTCGATGTACTCAATCTCAACCGGATTGCAATCAAGTGTGCTGTTGGCAATGAGCGCAGCAGCAAGATCCCAAGGCGCTTAGGTTTTGAATATGAAGGCACCGAACGGGACGGCGAACTTTTTCCCGATGGTCATTTTGTTGACCTTGAAGTATATAGCATGTTAAAGAAAGACTGGAAATAACAGCATGAAATCCCGGAAAACGATATTGTTCGCATTGCTTACGGTACTGCTGGTACTTTTATTTCTGGCCGACCTCACCTTCGGCAGCATCCGGATACCGCTCAGCGAAACGATAAATGTATTTTTCGGAAAAAGCACAAATAACATCTATTCTGAGATTTTGCTGAATTTCCGTTTGCCCAAAGCCATCACGGCCATTCTTGCCGGCGCTGCGCTCTCTGTTGCTGGATTGATGATGCAAACCCTTTTCAGAAATCCGCTGGCCGATCCCTATATTCTGGGAGTCAGTTCCGGAGCGAGTCTGGGAGTGGCTATCGTCATGATGGCAGCAGCTGCATTGCCTGTTGCTTTTATTTCAAGTGGATGGGGATTAGTTGTAGCAGCCATTATCGGAGCAGCACTGGTGCTGTTGCTGGTCGTAGGGGTATCATACAAAGTGCAAAATTCGGTTTCATTACTCATCGTAGGAATCATGTTTGGCACCATAGCTTCATCGCTGGTGAGCGTATTGCAGTATTTCAGCAATCCCGATGCTATCAAGCTGTTTATCATGTGGAATATGGGAAGTCTGAGTGCCGTCACGTGGGAATATCTGCAGATTCTCCTGCCGGTAATCTTGGCAGGCTTACTGCTTGCATTCATGCTCACAAAAAGACTGAACGGATTATTGCTCGGTGAAAATTATGCACGTGGATTAGGAATTCCGATTACTCAAACCCGGATTTTAATTGTAACAGCCACAGGAATTCTGGCAGGTTCCGTTACGGCTTTTACCGGTCCCATTGCCTTTGTGGGAGTGGCTATTCCTCACATTGCCCGCGGACTGTTTCGCTCGGCAAAACATCAGTATCTGATGCCGGCCAGCATCGTGCTGGGTGCTTCATTGATATTAATCTGCGATATCATTTCACAAATCCCTACTCATACGCTGCCGATTAATACCATCAGTGCACTATTCGGAGCACCGGTAATTATCTGGATAATAATGAAAAGAAAATAGTTATGCCAATCGTAAAGACACGCCGGTTATCCATCGGTTATACCAAAGGAAAAAACAGCACTTTGGTACAAAGCAACCTGAACCTGCAGCTCCGCAGAGGCGAAATGGTATGTCTGATTGGGCCAAACGGAAGCGGAAAAACCACACTCCTGAGAACACTGGCCGGATTGCAGGAGCCATTGCAGGGAGATGTAATGATAGATGATAAGAATATTTCCGAATTTACACAACATGAAAAAGCACTTCAAATAGCACTGGTGCTTACTGACAAGGTACAAATTGAAAATGCCACAGTCAAAGACATCGTAACACTCGGTCAGCATCCATACACACACTGGATTGGCGGACTTACCCCCGAAGGCCGTAAAAAAGTGGATGAAGCCATTCGCATGGTACATCTGGATGATAAATCTGGCCATTACCTGAACGAACTTTCCGATGGAGAACGCCAGCGGGTAATGATTGCCAAAGCACTGGCGCAGGACACTCCGCTCATTATTCTCGACGAGCCGACAGCTCACCTGGATTTACCTAACCGGGTGGAAGTGATGCTTCTGCTTCATCGCCTCGCCCACAAAACTCAGAAATCCATCCTGCTCTCGACTCACGAACTGGATCTTGCCCTGCAGGCTGCTGACCGCATCTGGTTGCTGAACCAGAATGAAGGCGTAATATACGGTGTACCCGAAGATCTGGTAATCGACGGAAGTTTCAATCGCGTTTTTCAAAGTGAAGCGTACTATTTCAACAGCACAAACGGTAATTTTTCGATGAACTACACCCTCCCGAAAAAAATAAGCGTTTCATCATCTGACAATACCCGATTGTACTGGACACTCAGAGCACTGGCAAGAGCCGGCTACAGCGTCGAATCAGGTGCATCAACCACGATAACGATTACTGAAAACGGCTGGCAAATGGAAGGTAAATTGTTTGAAACAATTGAAAGTTTGCTTTCAACACTTCAGGAGTAGATTATATCTTTTTTTTCTTAAAAAAAAAAAATTCATTCTGTATGGTATTCGGAGAATAATTATATTTGCAATTATTCAAAATAAACTTTTTCCTTTTTAACATTCCAAATACACACAGCGCGTGAAAAGAAAACTTACATTCCTTTTACTGATCGGAGTATTCTCCCTGTCGTGCTCTTCAAAATCGAACCTGTCAGCTTCGAATGCACACAACAAACTGAGTAAGGAAAAGGAATACGAAGTTATTGCCATGCAGGATTCTGTAATAAACTTCGGAAAGCGCTATATGTCAACACCTTACAGATACGGCGGTACTACACCCAAAGGATTTGACTGCTCGGGATTCACGTCGTATGTGTACAGGCAGTTTGGATTTAGTCTTAACCGCGCTTCACGCGATCAGGCAAAACAATTTCCATCCATTCCAAAAAAAGAACTTCAGACCGGTGATCTGGTATTTTTTGAAGGAAGAAAACAAAACGGAATTGTAGGACACGTGGGCATTGTGACTGAGAGAAAAGAAAACGGGGAGTTTCAATTTCTGCATTCTTCCATCAAACGGGGAGTTACCGTTTCATCGTCGGATGAACCTTACTACGCAGCACGATACCTGAAAGGCGGCAGAGTGATTGATTCGCAATCCACGAACCTTTTACTTGCCCGTAAACATGATGCAACCGAAAACTATTCGCCTGAAAATGAACCGTCGAAACTGAATACAAAAACGAAATCAGAATCAAAAAACAGGATTGAGGCGGTATATCACACCGTAAAAAAGGGCGATAATCTTTCGAAAATCTCAAAGAAATACGATGTTCCTATTACCACCATACAAAATTTGAATGGTCTGAAATCAAAGAAACTAAAAAAAGGACAACGACTGCTTATTACCGAAGCCGTAGCGAAACCCGATGTGCCTCTGATGCAAATTTATTCGATTCGCGCGGATGAAGATGAACAGAAAGAGCAAACTGTAATTGCTGAAACAGCTCATTCTGACGATTTACCTGTTCAACCGGCAAAAACTGAAACAAAAATAGAGGAGAAAAAAACTGCAGTTTCAAATCAAACAAATCTGCAAACAAAAATTTCCACCAACTCGGAACAAAAAACAGCACAAGAAAAAACAGAAATTACCACAGTAGGATTGAGTATTCCGGATGAACAAATCAAAAAACAGGACAGCAAAAGTTCAAAACACAAAGTAGCTACAGGTGAAACTCTGTATGCTATTGCCCGATTGTATGGTTTGACAGTTGACGAGGTAAAACTGCTGAATAATCTGAATAGCAATACGATAAACGCTGGTCAGGAACTCATCGTTGAGAGAAAAACGGAATCGTTGGATAGAACTTCCGTTCAGAAAAAACCCTCACGTGAAAAACCCACATTCCATATTGTACAGCGCGGAGAAACACTGTATTCCATTTCGAAGAAATACAAATGCACGGTGGATAACTTAAAAAAATGGAATAAAGATTCTGACGATAATATCAGGCCGGGAGATAAAATAAAAATCATAACCAACTGATTGACAAATATTTATTAATAAAAAAAGGTAAGCCTGCATTGAGGTTTACCTTTTTTTTTATCAGCAAATATAGTAACAATCAGCTTGTTATGGCATTTTATACACAATACTGTTGATGCTCATACCGGCTCCTACTGATGCTAAAACCAATAAATCATCTTTTTCGGGCAATTTAGTGTCCAGTTCGCCCCGAATCAATAAGTCGAAAAGTGTTGGCACAGTTGCCACCGATGAATTGCCTAACCAGGAGATAGTCATCGGCATTACATCTTCCGGTACTTTTTTAATATTATACAATTTGTAAAGTCTTTTGATAATCGCATCGTCCATCTTTCCGTTTGCCTGATGAAGAAGCACTTTTTCAATATCTTTGATGTGTAGATTCAGTTTGTCCAAACCGGCCTTGATTGTTTCGGGCACGAACTCCAGGGCATACTGATATAACCTTCGTCCGTTCATTTTCAGGTAATACTCTTTCTTTTCGGCTTCCTGATGATTATAGGAGTATCCCATGCTGAGCATTTGCGAAAATTCCAAACTATCGCTACGTGAGTTGTGTCCGATGATTCCTACCGGAACATCACTTTCCACACCTTCCACTACAACAGCAGCAGCTCCGTCGGCATAAATCATACTGTCGCGGTCGTGCGGATCAGAAATGCGTGATAAAATATCTGCACCAACCACCAGTACTTTTTTTGCATCACCGGATTTGATGTAATAATCTGCCTGAATAACCGCCTGAACCCAGCCAGGGCATCCAAATAGAATATCATAGGCTACTGATTTCGGGTTTTTGATTCCCAGCTTTTGCTTTAGCAAAGCAGCCATAATGGGCATAATATTGATATGCATATTCTCCGGAGTCGTTTCAGCAAAGTTATGTGCAACAATCACATAATCAAGGTCTTCTTTATCAATTCCGGCAGATTCAATAGCACGTTCGGCAGCTATTTTAGCCAAATCGGAAGTACTTTGGTCATCCTGCGCATATCTTCTGGATTCTATCGTGGTTATTTCTTTGAATTTTTCAATAATTTGTGAATTTGGAGTAAAAATTCGTTCTCCGGTATTGTCATAGAACTCATTTGAAAGAAAATCTTCATTTTTTACTATTTTCTCTGGCACGTAACTGCCGGTTCCTGTAATAACACTGTAAATTGACATTTTAAAATTCTTTTTTAATTATGAAATTTTCTGCAAAATTAGTCATTTTTCTTCAGATTATTCTGTTTTTAAACATAAATACGGAAATTTAAATCTGAATAAGAACTTTGCATTTTTTTATTCTATAACAAAATAACGTTAATTTTGTTATTTATCTATGACAATTCTATTACAAATTGATTTCAAAATAACAATATTCATATCTAATCATGAACATAAGAAGAGCAGGTTCAATATCTGCTTATCTTCAACTTTCAACTCAATAAAAAAATTAAAATCTAAATGATTCTAAATAAAATAATTTTCTGAACCCAAATAGAGATAATTTAGTTAAATTTGTAGTCAATTTTTTTAATTACATGACATGAATATAACCGATCGATTTTTGAAGTATGTAAGTTTCACTACAACTTCGGATGAAAACACGAACTTAACTCCCAGTACGCCCGGGCAAATGATTTTTGCAAAATACCTGGCTGAAGAATTAAAATCCATTGGACTAAAAGATATTACATTGGATAAAAACGGATATGTGATGGCTACGTTACCTTCCAACACCGACAAGAAGAATGTACCAACTATCGGCTTCATTTCGCACATGGATACGAGTCCGGATGCCAGCGGAAAAAACGTTAAAGCTCGGGTGGTGGAAAATTATGATGGCAACGACATTCTCTTAAATGAAGAAAAAATCATTGTTCTTGAAACTGAAAAGTACCCGGAAATACTCCAGTATAAAGGTCAGGACATCATTGTAACGGATGGAACAACGTTGCTTGGGGCAGATGATAAAGCCGGCCTGGCGGAAATAGTCACTGCTATGGAGTACCTGATCGAACATCCAGAAATCAAGCATGGTAAAATCCGGATTGGTTTCACTCCTGACGAAGAAATCGGACAGGGCGCCGACCACTTTGATGTGAAAGATTTTGGTGCTGAATGGGCTTACACGATGGATGGAAGCCAGATAGGAGAACTTGAATTCGAAAACTTCAACGCAGCTGCCGCAAAAGTAATTATCCACGGATTGAACGTTCACCCGGGGTATGCAAAACATAAAATGAAAAATTCCATGCGAATTGCCACGCAATTTGTAACCATGCTCCCCCGACACGAAACTCCCGAACATACCGAAGGTTACGAAGGTTTTTACCACCTGACCAACGTGGAAGGAACCGTGGAAAAAACGACATTGAGCTACATTATCCGCGATCACGACCGCGACCGTTTTGAAAGACGCAAAAAGGAAGTGCAACATTTAGCCAACAAAATCAATGCTGAATTTGGTGAAAATACCGCCGTTGTGGAGTTGCGCGACCAGTACTACAACATGCGCGAAAAAGTGGAACCGGTGATGCACATCGTGGATCTGGCTTTCGAAGCAATGAAAGAAAATGGCATTGAACCTATCGTGAAACCCATTCGCGGAGGAACCGACGGCGCCCGCCTTTCATTCGAAGGACTGCCCTGCCCAAACATTTTTGCCGGCGGACACAATTTCCACGGACGTTTTGAATACGTGCCCGTTCAATCCATGGAAAAAGCCAAAATGGTTATTGTAAAAATAGCCGAATTGCTCGAAAAGAAAACTGAAAATTAATACAAAATAAACATGAAGACTACTCCATTTACAGACACACACATTGCCTTAGGCGCCAAAATGCATGAATTTGCCGGGTACAATATGCCGATTGAGTACAGCGGAATAAACGATGAGCACATTACCGTAAGAAACGGCGTAGGCGTCTTCGACGTTTCGCATATGGGCGAAATCTGGGTGAAAGGACCGAAAGCGCTTGATTTGCTTCAAAGAGTGTGCTCCAACGATGCGTCCAAACTCACCATCGGACAGGCTCAATACACCTGCTTCCCCAATGGAAAAGGTGGAATTGTGGACGATATCATCATTTACTATTTCGAGCAGGAAAAATACATGCTCGTGGTAAATGCATCCAATATCGAGAAAGACTGGAACTGGCTGAACGAGAATAATTCCGTTGGTGCTGAGCTGGAAAATGCTTCCGATCATACCGCGCAGCTTGCCGTTCAGGGTCCAAAAGCCACCGAATTACTTCAAAAATTAACTCCGGTTAATTTGTCGGAAGTTCCTTACTACCATTTTACCGTAGGTGAATTTGCAGGTGTCAAAAACGTAATTCTCTCAAACACAGGCTATACCGGTTCAGGCGGTTTCGAACTTTATTTCTATCCTGAACACGGAATGCAAATATGGAACGCACTTTTCGAAGCCGGAAAAGAGTTTGGGCTAAAGCCAATCGGTCTCGGCGCCCGTGATACGTTGCGTTTGGAGAAAGGTTTTTGCCTTTACGGAAACGATATTGATGATACTACTTCGCCTATCGAAGCAGGTCTGGGATGGATTACCAAATTTGCAGAAGGTAAAAACTTCATTGACCGCGAAAGACTGGAAAAACAAAAAGCGGAAGGTTTGAGCCGAAAATTAATTCGCTTCGAGCTGACCGAACGCGGAATTCCCCGTCACGGTTACGAAATCGTAAATGCAAATGACGAAGTTATCGGTCAGGTTACATCCGGAACCATGCTTCCTGAAAGCAAAATAGGTATCGGAATGGGTTATGTGAACGCTCCTTATTTCAAAGGGGACGAACCGATTTTTATCAAAATCCGTAACAAAAATTTAGAGGCTAAAATAGTGAAATAGCTGTACATAATTTAATACAGAGAAGGTTGCTCATGGCGGGCAACCTTTTATACATACATAACCCGACCCGAGTTTGGAACTTTGGATGGTTTTATTTTATCTATGATGCTACTACTTCTTTTTTAGTTTTCTTATTATCAATTTTTCTTCTTATACAATACTAAATATCCAGTCCCGTTAATAAGCATATTTTTTTCACTTAAATACTCCATCTTCTTCCTTAATGGCGTAGTAAAAAAACTTAATAGAGTATCAAAAGGAGCGGGA
This sequence comes from Bacteroidia bacterium, assembly GCA_009929445.1. Classification (GTDB taxonomy): domain Bacteria; phylum Bacteroidota; class Bacteroidia; order Bacteroidales; family Paludibacteraceae; genus UPXZ01. The sequence continues at coordinate 1,847 of SAAL01000090.1, read as the reverse complement.
AATATAGCAAAATCGAAATAATGATGTTTTATTTTTTGAAAATTATTTTTATACATATAGTTATCAAAACCATTTGGCGAGTGTACTCTGGATCTGAAAGGAAAATAATGCAATTTTCCTTTATGGAGAATTTTCTCTTTTACAAAGTTTAATGCATTGTATATATTTTTTTTTGATTTTATAAATTCTACAAAAGGAGTTGTCCATTTTCTTACAGAATATTTGTTTGTAATATTTATAATTAAATATCCGTTCGTTTTAAGTACTCTACTTATTTCTTTCAACCACAAAATATCGTCTTTTAAATATTCAATTACACCCGAACAGATTATCACATCAAATAAATCATCCTCAAATTGTAAGTTTTCAATATCTCCCTCACCAATTACGACTTGGCCCTTATTTAGCAACTCCGGATTTATCCTTTCACTTGCAATTTCCACCATTTCTTTAGCAATATCAACTCCGTATATTTTCCAGTTATGCTTAGCTAAATCTTTAATCATTTCTCCCGGACCGCATCCTACATCTAAAATTTTAGCAGTATCAGGAAGAGAAATTTCGGAGATCATATGTAGGATATAATTGTGCCGATACCTTAATGTCGGGTATTCTTCTCTTTTAAGGTAGAATTCCTCATTATAAACAGATGCCTCTTTTTCATAATATTCTTTTACATTCTCTTTCATTTATATAATTTCAGTTTTATAAGTAAATTTTTGAGATTTTGTTTGTAGTATTTAAAATCTACTTTTCGATTAATAATTTTTTTAAAAGTCTTAATACAATCGGAATTTCTTATCTCTATTCTATTTAAATAATAAACATTTCTTTTTGAGTTTCTTCTGCTCCAATTAGTTGTAAATCCAGCTTTATAGCCACAATCTTTCAATAATGTCAGCGTGTTTTTGCTGAAATCTTTTAACTGTCCGTAAGGATAAGAAAAATAATTTACTGACGTATTGATCTCATTCTCTAAGATTATTTTTGATTTTATGATTTCATCCTCTAAAATAGTTCTTGAAACATTTCCTAAAGATATATGAGATAATCCATGTGAGCCAAAAGTAATCAAAGGTTCGTTAGAGAGAATTTTTATTTCAGACCAATCAAGAATTTTTAATTGTTCTTTTCCGATAGAAGTATCCCACGTATTATATCCACCAACACAATTGATAGGAATAAATACAGTAATAGGTATGTTATATTTCTTAATTATAGGTAACACTTTGGACTGTATACTCGTATAGGCATCATCAAAAGTAATAGTTATTAACTTTCTCTCACGCAATCCCAAATATTTAATATAATCGTCTATAGAAACAATGCAAAATTCTTTATTTAATGACAGATATAATATTTGTTCAGTAAAGTTCTTTAATGAAACTGTATTAAAACCTCCTTCTTCATCTATATTATGGTACATTAAAATCATAAGCGTAAAAAATTATATCTTAAATATCAAAATTTGAAGTTGACCAGTTAATTATTACAAAAATTTAGAAGTGCGAGAAAATTCAGTCAAAGCCTTCATAGCTCATAGAAGGAAGTTTTACATAATGAAATCTTGATAAAAAATCTTTGAACTTATATTTGATTTCCTGATTGGCTCTTTTTTTTATCTCAACATAATATAAAAAACAAGTAAAGCCAAAAAAGGACATTAACACCTTCAAAAAATGGATTTTTAGATAAATGAAATTACCCCGCAGCAAGCTGACAAAGTATCGACAAGGTATTATTATTTAGGTTTAATCGTTAATCGTGTGAAACAAAGATAAATTTAATAAATTTGCATCAGAATGATAAACTATATTTCTGATGGAAACCAGTTACAAATTATACGA
>SAAL01000089.1 GCA_009929445.1 Bacteroidia bacterium | reverse complement strand
TTTAGCTTTTTGACAGGACAGTGCAAATTTGATGGAAATTTATTTTGTTTTTTTCTTCCCCCCGCAAAAAAAGAAGAAGGAAACCCCACCCACATTGCACACATTGCCAAAGCCCCAAGAGCCAGCGCTGAAGCCAAAGCTTTGTCAAAGAGTGCAATCTTGCCCACGCACCCGAGCAAATTTGTTACATTTGAGCTTTTAATGAACGATTTTAAAAAGAAGAAAATATATAATGATTGATTTTAAAGAAAAGGCAAACCTCATTTGGAAAGTAGCCGACTTATTGAGAGGGGATTACAAACAATCAGATTATGGAAAAATAATCTTGCCAATGACTGTTTTAAGGCGTTTGGATTGTGTGATTACACCGACAAAGCAAAAGGTTTTAGACTATATGCCGAAAATCGAAAAGCTTTCGGACAGTGCAAAAGATATTACTTTAAATAAAATCGCAGGACTGAATTTCCACAATCGTAGTAATTACGATTTTGCAAAAATTAAAGCCGACCCAAACAACGTTGCTGCCAACCTGAGAAATTTTATAAACGGTTTTTCAACTGGTGCAAGAGAGATAATTGAATACTTTGATTTTGATTCACATATTGACAGATTAGACGACCCGAAAACCGATTTGCTTTTTAAAATCGTTGAAGCCTTTGCCGATATTGATTTATCGGAAATGACCTCAATGGAAATGGGTTATGTTTTTGAAGAACTAATCCGCAAATTTTCAGAACTTTCAAACGAAACAGCAGGGGAACACTTTACACCAAGAGAAGTTATAAAACTCATGGTAAATGTTTTGTTCGTTGACGAGAAAGATATTTTCAAAAAAGGAATTGTTAAAACGCTGTACGACCCAGCGTGCGGAACAGGTGGAATGCTTTCAGTTGGTGAATCGTTTATAAAGGAGCAAAACCCAGATGCAAAAATGGAGGTATTCGGACAGGAGATAAATCCCGAATCATACGCCATTTGCAAATCGGACATGATGATTAAAGGGCAAAACCCTGCAAACATCAAGTTTGGGAATACTTTTACAGTTGACGGACTTGAAAACGAAAAGTTTGATTATATGCTTTCCAATCCGCCATTTGGCGTGGACTGGAAAAAAGCTCAAAAAATGATAACTGACGAAGCCGAGAAAAAAGGCTTTGCAGGACGTTTTGGTGCAGGATTGCCAAGAATTAATGATGGTTCTCTTTTATTCCTTCAACACATGCTTTCGAAAATGAAACCCGAAGGAAGCCGAATAGGAATTGTTTTTAATGGCTCACCGTTATTTACAGGACAAGCAGGAAGCGGTGAAAGTGAAATCCGAAAATGGATTATTGAAAACGATTGGTTGGAAGCAGTTATTGCTATGCCCGACCAACTTTTTTACAATACAGGTATTTCAACTTATATTTGGATATTATCAAATAAAAAAAGTACTGACCGAAAAGGTAAAGTTCAACTTATAAATGCCACAGGCACAAAAGACGAAGAAACAGGACAAAACCCAAATCGTTTTTGGCAAAAAATGCCACGAAGCTTAGGAAACAAACGCAAAGAAATTCCCGAAAATGGCGACACGAAAGGAATTGGTTATGTTACCAAAATTTACGGTGAGTTTAGCGAAAGTGAATTTTGCAAAATTTTCCCAAAAGAGTTTTTCGGTTATTGGCGTATTACTGTCGAACAACCCTTAAAAAACGAAAAAGGCAAAATTCAAAAAGACAGCAAAGGAAATCCAAAGCCCGATTCAAGTTTACGGGATTACGAAAACATACCATTTCTACGAAAAAATGAAAATGGGAATCTCGCACCACAAACTATTGAGGAGTATTTCGACCGTGAAGTAAAACCCCACGTACCCGAAGCATGGATTGATGAAAGCAAAACTAAAACAGGCTACGAAATAAACTTTACCAAATATTTCTACGAGTTTAAAAAGTTACGCTCATTAAGTGAGATTAAAACTGATATTTTGGCTTTGGAAGAAGAAACTATTGAACTTGAAAAAACAGTACTTAAATAATGAAAATTAATATCAAACAAGCAATAAAACACTTTTATGCTAATCATTCTTTAGCATTAGTTTTTGAAGAGGCGATATGTAATTCCCTTGATGCCAATGCTTCAAGAATTGAAGTAAATATTACTGTTGATGAATTAGATAAACCCGATTCATTAAAAATTGTTATAAAAGATGATGGGGAAGGTTTTGTTGAAGAACGGTTTAATAAGTTTTGCAAACTATTAGAAGTTGATGAAGATACTCATAAAGGAATTGGACGGTTAGTTTATTTGCATTATTTTGAAAAAATAAACATTCTTAGCAAGTATGGTACAAAGCAGAGAAATTTTGATTTTACTATAAATTTTGATGAAGATAAAATAAACAAAAAAGAAACTGAGACTGGAATAAGTCAGCAGGAAACTATTTTAACATTTCAAAAATATTATCCTAAAAAACTGGCAAAATACGATTATATATTCCCTTCTTTTTTAAAAAAGTATATTCTGCAACAATTTTATCCTAAGTTATATCTACTTAAAAAGGAGCAAAAAGACTTTGAAATAATATTTAATTTGAATGTAAAGAATGTCAATAAAAATCAAGTAATTGGAGCAAGGAAGACATATATTACAAATAAAGACATTCCTGAATTAGAAACTGAATTAATTGATTCTGGCTTTATGCCTCTCTTCGAAGAATCAGAAGTTCGATTTTCAATAGTAAAACAGGAGTTGCCTTCTGATTCTTTATTAATTACTGCTTTATGTATTGACGACAGAACTTTCAATTTATCTGATATAATTTCAAATGAGAACATCCCTATAGGATATGAATTAATATTTTTATTTTATTCTACCGCATTAAGAGGTAAAACAGATACATCAAGACAAACTTTAAAAGAAGATGATGCCTTTTTTAAAATAATAAAAAAAATATTCAGACAGAAAATATCTGAAATATTAGAGCTGAGATTGCCGCAAATAAAGGAAAAAAACAATCAAACCAAAGAGATACTTTCGAAAAATTACCCTCATTTATTAGGATATTTTAACCAAGAGGAAATAGGTTTTATATCAAAATCAAAATCAATTGAAGAGGCACAAAAGCAATTTCTAAAAGACCAAAAAGAAATTTTAGAAGCAACCTCTCTTAATGATGAAAAATATGAGAAAGCATTAGAGGTTTCTTCTCGAACTCTTACGGAATATATACTCTACAGGGAGAAAATTATTAGTAAAATAGAAGAAATTACTCATGAGAATTCAGAGACAGATATTCATAATCTAATTCTACCAAAAAGAACAATACTAAGGGACAATAGCGATTTAACTAGTTTTTATACAAATAATTTATGGCTCTTGGATGATAAATATATGACATTTACAAAAGCCTTAAGTGAGAGAACTATGAAAGAGGTTATTGATGAACTTGCAGAGGAAGCATCAAGTACAAACAACAAAAAGCCTGATTTAGCAATTATTTTTTCAAACAATATTGATAATGAAAAGATTAAATCTGATGTTGTTATTGTGGAATTGAAAAAACGGGGAATAAAACTAGCAAAAACAGAAGAGGTTATTAGTCAGCTTAAAGAACGTGCAACAAAATTGATGAAGTATTTTCCTAATAAAATTCAAAGAATTTGGTTTTATGGAATTGTGGAATTCAATGATGAATTTAAATTGTCATTAAAAAATAGTCAATATACCCCATTGTTTTCAAAAGATATTCTCTATTACAAAGAAGAACCTATATATCTATCTGTTGACGATGACAAACCTTATATTATAGGTACTTATATACTTTCCATTGACGCATTTATTGAAGATGCAAAGGCAAGGAATGCTACATTCTTAAAAATTTTAAAAGATGGTTTTAATCCAGAAAAATCATAATGGAACGATATGAAAAATATAAAGATTCAGGCATTGAATGGGTTGGCGAAATTCCTGAAAGCTGGGATGTTAAAAAAATTAAGCACCGTTGCTATGTGAAAGGTCGTGTAGGTTGGAAAGGATTGAAATCAAGTGAATTTCTGACAGATGGTTTTTCTTATTTAGTTACAGGAACAGACTTTAAGAATGATACTGTAGATTGGGATAATTGCTATCATATTGATGAAGAAAGGTACAACGAAGACCCGTACATTCAATTACAAAATGAAGACCTGCTAATTACAAAGGATGGTACAATTGGTAAATTAGCAGTTGTAACAAATTTGGATAAACCAGCTTGTTTAAATAGTGGAATATTTGTAGTTCGCTCAACTAAAGATGATTTTTCAACAAGATTTTTACTTTGGGTTTTAAAATCGAGCACTTTTACTGATTTCAACGGGTTAACTGCATATGGTTCAACAATTCAGCATTTATATCAAAATGTTTTTGTAGAATTTGCCTTTGCATTTCCACCTGTAAAGACTCAAATTTCAATTGCGAATTATTTGCAGAAGAAAACCACCGAAATTGACCACATCATTACCAACAAACAAAAACTAATTGCCCTTTACGAAGAAGAAAAACAGGCAATTATAAACCAAGCCGTTACCAAAGGACTTGACCCAAATGTAAGACTGAAAGATTCGGGCGTGGAATGGTTGGGGGAAATACCAGAACATTGGGAGGTGAAACGCTTTAACTTTATCTTTTCTTTTTCAAGGGGATTGCCTATTACAAAAGAAAATCTAAAAGATGAAGGGATTCCTTGTATAAGTTATGGAGAAATCCATTCAAAATTTTGTTTTGAGGTCAATCCAGAAAATGACTATTTAAAATGCGTTGATAATGATTATTTAATAACTTCTGAGAAATCATTACTTAAAAGAGGCGATTTTGTTTTTGCAGACACTTCAGAGGATATTCCAGGCTCTGGCAATTTCACATATTTAAATAGTGATACGCCTGTTTTTGCGGGTTATCATACTATTATAGCAGTTCCTGAAGTTGAATTTACAACTCGTTTTGTAGCATATTTTTTTGATTCAACTCAATACCGGAATCAGATAAGGAGTAGTGTTACAGGAACAAAAGTTTACAGCATTACGCAATCAATACTGAAAAACACAAATGTTATCCTTCCTCCAATTCAAGAACAAAAACTTATTGTTGAATATATTGACAAAGAATTCTCACGTTTAGATTCTATTATTTCAAAATTCAACAAACAAATAGACCTATTGCAAGAATATAGAACCACGTTGATTAGCGAAGTGGTAACGGGGAAGATAAAAGTAATAGCGTGAAAAAAGATTAAAACATTCACATATATCAAATAAATACCTATATTTGTAAAATATTTACAAAATAACACATTAAAATGGTATTAGAAATTCGTTTAAGTAACTTTTTCTCCATCAAGGACGAAGTAGTTCTTGATATGAGGGCAGCCAATATCAAGAGCAAAAATGCACGTGAACTTTCCCACAATATCTTTGAATTTAACAACACCAACGTTTTAAAAACCGTAGTCATATACGGAGCCAACGCTTCCGGCAAAAGCAATATAATTAAAGCCATTCGGTTTTGCTGCATGATGATTTTGAATTCTCATAACCACAATGAAAACGTTAGTTTCAATTACAAAAAATTCAAATTTGGAAATTATCCGCAAAAACCCAGTACCTTTTTCATTCGTTTTGTGTGCAATAACATTGAATATGAGTATGCTTTTTCGTTAATGCAAAACAGGGTATTAACCGAAAGTTTACACTATTATCCTAATGGCAGGATTGCCAAAATATTTGAACGCGACGAGCAAAAAGGTAAAACAAAAAAGGAAAAATACGACTTTGGCTCTGTGCTTAAAAGCCCGATGAGCGTAGCCGAAAACACATCGGATAAAACACTTTACCTTTCAAGGGCAAGTCAAATGGACAGGGATATTGCCAAAGAATTATATTTATATTTCAACAGTACCTTTATTCTGTCATATCTCAACTACGATGCAGCCCAAATAGAACATCTGTTCAGAAATAATAAAATACGATTGCTCGAAGCATTGCAGATAGCCGACAGCGATATTGTGGATATTCAAATTAAAAAAATACCCGTTCAGGGGAAGGCTTTTAATGTTGTACTTAGAGGCAGCGAGTTGCAAGATGTAACATTAAAAGATGTAATCCAGGATCATTTGCAGATAACAACAACGCATAAAACAGATTCCTCGGTAAAATTCGATTTATTATCGGAAGAATCCGAAGGAACAAAAAAGCTGTTTATCGTTATGCTGAGTATTTTAGACATCATTGCAAACAACAAAGTATTATTGGTGGACGAAATAGGAGAAAGTCTTCATACGGATATAATAGAATACATTTTCAATTTATTCAGAGCCAGCAACAAAGCTCAACTGATTTGTTCTACGCATAACACACGTTTTCTTGACTTAACTAAATTCAGGAAAGACCAGTTCTATTTTGTCAATAAAAAAGAAGATGGTTCTACTGATTTGTATTCTCTTTTCGATTATAGCGATTTCAGAGATACAATGGATCTGGAAAAAGCCTATTTACAAGGACGCTTTGATGCTGTTCCTTTTGTGAACGATGATATTGATAATTTAAAACAACTTGTCAATGGCTAACAGCAAACGCACAGCATCAAAAGGGAAAAGGATAAATCCCAAGTTCTGGGTTTTCTGCGAAGGAAAAACAGAAAAAGCTTATGTGTGTTTCCTACGTTCAAGATATCGTTTGCCTATTGAAATAATACCTCAAATTATTGGTTCAAATATTGATGAACGAATCATCAATAAACATAAGGATAAAAAACTTTCTCACGAGAAAGACGTAATATTTTTGCTTTATGATGCCGATGTTCCGGAAGTATTACAGCGGTTAAGAAATATTAGAGAAGCGGAACTATTAGTTTCAAACCCATCTATTGAATATTGGTTTTTCTTACATTATAAAAACCACGTTACTCAAACAACGGAAGAAATGTGTATTAAAGAATTATCCAACAGAAATCGCAATGAATACAAGAAAGGATATATTGACGATAAATTAAAACAACATCTGAATGAAAAACAGTCGGAAGCTTGCAGCAGAGCTAAAAAAACCGAACTGTATAACAATCCGAGTTCAAACGTTTACATTTTTATAGAAAAACTGGAAAAAGCCAAGAAAAGCAAATGAGTCTGACTACCGAACAAACTTTTGAAACCGCTATTGTTGAATCGTTAGTTCAATATGGCAACTACACGCAAGGCAATGCGCCCGATTATAGCCCGGAGCTGGGAATGTTTAAATATGAGGTTATCGCTTTTTTGCAAAATACACAGCCGGTAGCTTGGGAAAAAATCACAACCGTTCATGGCGCTGATGTGCATAATCGCGTTATTCAGCGTTTATTTAAGGAATTGGATTTGCGGGGCAGTTTAGATGTGTTGCGTAACGGTTTTACAGATTACGGCGTAAAGTTTCGTATGGCATTTTTCAAACCTGAAACCGGCTTAAACGATGAAACTATTGAGTTTTACGGTAAAAATCAATTAAAGGTAATTCGTCAAGTTTATTACAGTAATAAAAATAAGAACTCCGTTGACCTTGTAATTAGTTTAAACGGGTTGCCTGTTGCTACCTTGGAACTGAAAAACCACTTTACAGGGCAAACCACCGATAATGCAAAAAAGCAATATGCAACTACACGGGATAACAAAGAACTGCTTTTTGCTTTTAAACAACGCGCCATGGTACATTTTGCCGTTGACCCTGATGAAGTATATATGACCACTAAAATTGACGGAGACCGCACTTATTGGTTGCCTTTTAATAAAGGTTGCGATAATGGCAAAGGAAATCCACAAAATCCCGATGGATACAAAACCGCTTATTTGTGGGAAAATATCTTAGTGAAAGACAGTTTAATGGATATTCTCTATCGTTTTGTACACTTACAAGTTGAAGAATACGAATTTGAAGGTCAAACACGAAAAAAGGAAAAAATCATTTTCCCCCGTTTTCATCAATTAGATGCCGTTCGAAAAATCACGTCCGATGCAAAAGTGAATGGAGCTGGTAAAAACTATCTGATTCAACATTCGGCAGGTTCAGGCAAAAGTAATTCAATTGCTTGGCTGGCTTATCGTTTATCGAGTTTGCATAACCAATTAGATGAACGAGTTTTCAATAGCGTAATTGTAATAACCGACCGCCGTGTTCTTGACCAACAATTGCAAAACACCATTTATCAATTCGAGCATAAAACAGGCGTAGTTCAAAAAATAGATCAGGACAGCACACAATTAGCCAATGCAATTATTTCAGGAACACATATAATCATTACAACTTTACAGAAATTTCCATTTGTAATTGATAAAGTAGGTGATATCCCCGACCGTAAATATGCAGTAATTATTGACGAAGCTCACAGTTCGCAAGGTGGCGAAGCCAGTAAAAAGATGAAGGAAGTTTTGGCTGCAAAGTCATTGGAAGATGCTGAAAAAACGGATATAAACGATTATGATTTGGAAGATGAAATCAATGCGGAAGTTGAAAAATCCTGCAAATCAAGAGGTCAGCAACAAAACATTTCATTCTTCGCTTTCACAGCTACACCAAAAACAAAGACCTTAGGCGTTTTCGGACAATTAAATGCAGACGGCAAACCCGAACCGTTTCATCTATATTCTATGCGTCAAGCTATTGAAGAGGGTTTCATTCTTGACGTTTTAGATAATTACACAACTTACGAGCGATATTTTAAATTAACCAAAGCTATTAATGAAGATCCTGAGTTAAATAAGAAAAAAGCGGCAAAGGCAATCGGTCGTTTCGTTTCGCTGCATCCGCACGAATTAGCTCAAAAAACAGAAGTAATTATTGAGCATTTTCGCCAAATTGTTTCAAAAAAAATAGGTGGAAAAGCAAAAGCAATGGTTGTAACCGGTTCAAGACTTCACGCCAAGCGCTATTTTATTGAATTTAACAACTATATAAAAGCCAAAGGTTATAATGAAATCAGGATATTAGTTGCGTTTTCAGGTAAAGTTATTGACAGCGATTATCCCGATGGCGTTTCAGAACCGGAACTTACAGGTTATGGAGAAAAAGAATTGCCAAAAATATTCAATCAGGACGATTACAAAATTTTGATTGTTGCCGATAAATACCAAACAGGCTTTGACCAACCGCTTTTACATACAATGTACGTGGACAAAGCTCTTTCGGGCGTAAAAGCAGTTCAGACATTATCTCGTTTAAATCGTACTTGTCCAGGCAAGGAAGATACTTTTGTTTTAGATTTTGTAAACGACAGAGAAACAATTTTAGCATCGTTTCAGCCCTATTACCAAAGGACAAGCGTTTCTGAAAATCCCGACCCAAATCACTTGTACGATTTAAAGGGAAGATTAGACGAGAAACAAGTTTACTGGCAATCAGAAATAGAAGCTTTTGCAAACGTATATTTTAAACCAAGCAACCGTTTATCAATTAAAGACCAATCAACCCTTTACGCCTATATTGATCCTGCCGTAGATAGATTTAAAGCATTAGAAACGGAAGAAATTAAAGACGAATTCAAAAAAGGATTAAGAACTTGGTGCAATTTATATTCGTTCCTTTCTCAAATAATGCCGTTTTCCGATTCCGATTTTGAAAAATTCTATGCTTATGCAAAGCTTTTGCAAACTAAATTGCCAAAACGAAATTTGTCGGAAAGTCTTCAACTGGCTGATGAATTAGCGATGGAATATTATAGATTAGAGAAAATTGCGTACGGTACAATTGAATTGCAAAAAGAAGATGGCGAACTTGACGGATTGACAGAAGCGGGAATGAAAAGAGCGAAAGAAGAAAAAGCCCCATTGTCGGAGATTATTAATGTTTTAAATGACAGGTTCGGGACTGATTTCACCGAGGCTGACAGATTATTCTTTGACCAAATGGAAGCCGATTTACTTTTAGATGACAAGTTAAAAGAACAAGCACAAGCCAATAAGATTGATACTTTCAAATTTGCTTTTGAAGATTTGTTCCTCACTAAACTGATTGAGAGAATGGACCAAAATCAGGAAATATTTGAAAAAATATTAGAGAACAAAGCTTTTGGCGGGGTTGTAAAAGAATTATTAATGAAAAGTGTATATCTGAAATTAAATGAAACAGAAAACAGCCGTCCCTAATTGCATACACATTGCCAAGCCACACAAGCCCACGCTTAAGCCAAAGCTTGTCAAAGAGTATGCAATGCCTACCCGAGTAACCGCCTTTCAGGACGGTTTTAGGATTGCCCACGCTCAAAAAACAAAATAAATTTGTGCTTCGTGGATAAGTTGGTTCAGGTTGACAATGACAAGAATTTAAAAGCTAAATAAATGATAAACAGACGGATACGAATGAACACCAGTTGCCAACACGCGGTATAGTTAATTGCCGTTGCAGTGCGTATTCGAGCGGCACAGCTCGTATCAAAAGTAGTTGTAACTTGATAGGAAAGTGCTTCGAAATCGGCAACTAACCATACCGCCAACCGTTAATTAGTGATAGGTGACTGGTGATAAGTTAACAAGTGGCTTTTTATTAGTTATATGTAGATGATTATCAGTCAATATAATATTTGTTATAGTAGCTGATCTAAAATATCTAAAACTTTTCCGAATGAGGAAAAATGCCGTTTAACTGACTAAATTATACGTTCATACCGAACTGAAGCTGCAAATATTGCTGAAGGTCACGGTCGTTTTCACTATCAGGATGAAACACAATTTGTACGTCAGGCTCGTGGGTCACTCTCTGAAACACTCGACCATCTGATATGTGCATTGGATGAAGAATATATTACAGATAAACAATACAATGGGCTCAGAATACAATACGAGGTATGTATGAAATTGATGAACGGTAATATAGCTTGTCTTCAAAGGAAAAAAATGAGTAAACTTTCATTAACCAATAACCAATCAACCGATTAACCAATCACCCGATAGCTTTCGGGACAATCAACCAATCAACCAATAAATGTATCCATTAAAATTTACACCAATCGTCAAGGATAAAATCTGGGGTGGCGATCGTCTTCAACAGAAATTCGGTAAGCATCCCGGAAATCTCCCCAATATCGGCGAGAGCTGGGAATTATCCGGTGTTCCGGGAGATTTTTCGGTGGTATCCAACGGTTATCTGGCCAGGAAAACACTACCTGAAATCATCGCAGCTTTCAAAGAGCAACTGGTAGGTAAAAGAGTGTACAATAAGTCGGGAAACGATTTTCCTTTGCTATTTAAACTGATTGATGCCAACGACGACCTGTCCATCCAGGTACATCCCAATGATGAGGTGGCCGCCAAACGACACAATTCGCTGGGAAAGACCGAAATGTGGTATGTGCTTGACGCAGAGCCGGATGCATACCTGATTATTGGTTTTAAGAAAAATACGACCAGGAAAGAATACCTCGAAGCGCTGGGCAGGGGTGAAGTTGAAAATTTGCTTCAAAAAGTGCCTGTAGAAGCCGGTGACGTATTTTTTATTCCGGCAGGACTGGTTCACGCCATCGGGAAAGGGGTAGTTATAGCCGAAATTCAGGAAACAAGCGATATTACCTACCGGATTTTTGACTTCAACCGCAGAGACGATAAGGGAAAAGAGCGTGAACTTCACACCGAACAGGCACTGGATGTGATTAATTTCAAAGCATCAAAGAATCCGAAAACAGACTACAAGGTTGTGCCGAACGAAGAAATAAAATTGGTCAGCTGCGAGTATTTCACTACGAATCTGCTGGAACTGACTAAGAAAAAGACTTTCCATTATGCCTACATGGAAACATTCGTGGTGTACATGTGCCTGGAAGGGAAAGTGGAAATTTCGGGAGGAACATCAACAGTTCAGATACATAAAGGCGAAACGGTACTTATTCCGGCAAGTATGAAAGACTTCACGCTGACTCCCGATGGCGAAGCCCGCTTGCTCGAAGTATTTATAGACTAAAATAGGGTATAAATTTATGAAATGTGTGGAAAATGCGTAGTGCAGGTTTGCTCTGCGCATTTTCTTTTTTCATTAAATATCAGTACTTTTGCAAATTATCATACATATACAACAAGTATAAGTACTTAAAAAAAAATACGACACAGTCGAAAAAAAAAACTATAAATAAAGAATGGAAAACAAGCAATTCAAAGAAAAGCGTCGTCCTGAAAAGGAAATGATATTCGGAACCCGGGCCGTGATAGAAGCCATACAGGCCGGTAAAGAGTTTGAGAAGATACTCATCAGACGCGATATGTCCAACGAGCTTTCACGTTCACTCCAGGCAGCACTGGAGAGCAGGGTTGTGCCCGTTCAGAAAGTACCGCTGGAGAAACTTAATCTTCTGACCTCCAAAAATCACCAGGGCGTCATTGCCTTTATTTCGCCGGTAAGCTTTCAACGGCTCGAAGATATCATTCCATGGCTTTACGAGCAGGGCCGCGAGCCGTTTGTGGTGGTTCTCGATGGCATAACCGACGTGCGCAATTTCGGCGCCATTGCCCGTACGTGTGAGTGTGCCGGTGTCAATGCTATTGTCATTCCGGCTAAAGGCAGTGCCGCCATCAATGCCGATGCCATCAAAACTTCTGCCGGAGCGCTGATGAATATTCCCGTTTGCAGAGAAGACAGTCTGAGAGAGGCATTGCGTTTCCTTTCCGATTCGGGCCTGAAACTGATTGCAGCTACTGAAAAAGCCGCCGATGATTATACAGCCGTATCTTACAGGGAACCAATTGCCATCGTGCTCGGATCGGAAGAGGACGGTATTGCACCGGAGCATCTCCGCATGTGCAACAACCTGGTGAAAATACCTGTACTTGGTAAAATACAATCGCTCAACGTATCTGTGGCAGCCGGAGTGATGATTTACGAAGCTGTAAGGCAGCGCTAAGCCCCCTCCCGACCTCCCCCGAAGGGGAAGGAGAAATCATAGATGAGATTAATTAAGCAGGAAGAGAGAGATTTGTGATTAAGGATATAATAAACAAGGATGAAAATTAAGCAAATGATGGAATTACCGCAATTTCCCCTTCCTTTGGAAGGGGTTAGGGGAAGGCTACTCTACGAAGACAACCACATTATAGCCGTAAATAAAAACTCTTCTGAAATAGTGCAGGGTGATAAAACAGGCGATAAACCGTTGTCGGAAATACTCAAATCTTACATAAAGGAGAAATACAACAAACCCGGTGAGGTTTTTCTGGGGGTAACGCACCGGCTGGACAGGCCTGTGAGCGGGGTGGTGCTTTTTGCCCGAACGAGCAAGTCACTGACCCGCCTCAACGAAATGTTTCGCACGAAGGAAGTGGAGAAAACGTACTGGGCCATTGTTCAAAACCGACCGAAAGAACCGGAAGGACGTTTGGAGCATTATTTGATACGTAACGAAAAACAGAATAAATCATTTGCTTACCACACCGAGAAACCAAACTCTAAAAAGGCGATTCTCACTTATAAACTGATTGCGTCATCGGAACGGTATCACCTGATTGAAATAAAACTTGAAACCGGTCGTCATCATCAGATTCGCTGTCAGCTGGCCGCCATGGGCTGCCCCATTCGTGGCGACCTAAAATACGGCGCTCCACGCTCCAATCCCAACGGAGGCATCAGCCTGCATGCCCGTTCGGTGGCATTTATACATCCTGTATCGAAAGAATATATCCACATTGTGGCACCCGTTCCTGAAGATGAAAAACTGTGGATGGCATTCGGAATTGATAAGTGATTATTCAACTTTCGCAAGCTCTATTAACCCGCTTGCGTTAGGTTTTTGAAATTTAAGTATTTTGTAAGTGTCTCATTTTCAGAGAATAATTTCTGCATT